>JAPUGG010000167.1 GCA_027292975.1 Alphaproteobacteria bacterium
CTTCAGCTTGGCGCCGAGCACGTTCTTCAAGACCGTGGCGTATTGGAACAACCCCGAGGTCGAGCCCGAGGCGCCGACGATCATTTCCATGGTCTGAAGGTCTTCGAAGCGCCTGACCTTTGAGGTATGCCAGGCGAAGCAGATCTTCGGTTCGCTGTTGAGCTCACCGATGTAATTGAGCTTGAGCGCGTCGAACTCGACACCGCGCGTGCCCAGCAAGGGCTCCATCAAGGCGCCCTGGAAAACGGCGCCGAACACGGTCCCGTCCTTCTTCGACCGCTTGTAGAGCACCTTCAGCGCCTTCAGGCTGCCGGCACCGGGCATACTCTTGGCGATGATGCGGGGCTTGCCGGGAATATGGCGGCCGATGTACCGCGCGAGGATGCCGGCATAGGTGGCATAGCCCCCACCCGGCGAGCCGCCCACCAGAAGCGTCACCCTTTTGCCCTTGTAAAACTCCGCCGGGGTTTCGGCCGCGGCTGGCACGGCAAGTATGGCGCCGCAGATAAGCGCGGCAGAAAGATTGCATAATTTGGTCTTGAAATGCATCGAGAGGCCTCCCCTGATTCGATTTACCATTGATCACACATACGCCGCCCCGTGGCGGGGTTCGCCAACGGCCACGACCTTGCGGCATTGCCCGCAAACCTGTCACGGGATGTTCACTTTACGCTGTGCGCAAAATCCTACGCTTCCATCCGCGCATTGTCGCATTGATTGGAGGCTGCCGCAAAGGACCCCATCGACGGGGGTGATGTCACGAGATTTGTGTCAGCGGGAAGGGGGTGCTGACTCCTTGTGATTTGTTTTCCTGTGTGAACACGGCGAACAGTATCCTTTCGATGGAGGTTCGGCCGGCGAAGACGCCCATGGGCCATCCAAACGGATTGTGTCGTCGGCAAGAACGCTTTAAAAAAAACAAGCCATGACCATGACGCTGACCGGCCGCACCGCGGAACAAGAAGCCGCCGCAAAAGACACCGCCAAGATCCTGGTCGATATCGGCGCCGTGAAATTCCGGCCGGAGGATCCCTATATCCTCACCTCGGGCCGGGCCAGCCCGGTCTATATCGATTGCCGGAAGCTGATTTCCTTCCCCGAGGAACGCGCCCGGGTGATCGGCCATGCCCTCGAGGCCATCGCCGCCGCAGCCTCCGAGGAGCCCGTCGCGGCGGTGGCCGGGGGCGAGACCGCGGGCATTCCCTATGCCGCTTGGATTTCCGAGAAGATGGGCCTGCCCATGCTCTACGTGCGCAAGCAACCCAAGGGGTTCGCCCGCATGGCCCAGATCGAGGGCGATATGGCGGAAGGCTGCCATATCCTGTTGGTCGAGGACATGGCCACCGACGGGGGCTCCAAGGTCAACTTCATCAACGCCATCCGCAAGGCCGGCGGCAGCGTCGACCGGGTGTTCGTGGTGTTCTATTACGGCATCTTTCCCGAGGCCCTCACGGCCTTGGGAGACCTCGGGGTGAAGCTGGTCTGGCTGGCCGTCTGGTCGGACATCATCGAAATCGCCGAGCAAGCGCAAACCACCCCGCCCGAGGTGATCGCCGAAGTGCGGGCCTATCTCGACGATCCCCATGGCTGGTCCGCGGTCCACGGCGGCAAGGGTGCCTGAGCAACCGGGGCGCCGGGGGCACGCGAGGGGGATGACGCTGCGCGCACTGAGGCACTTGGCGATGATCGCCGCCATGGCCGGCGGCCTGGGGCTGGCGGCTTGCGGCGAACAGAAGCAAGACCGCCATACCCTGGTCATCGGCATGACCCAGTATCCGGCGACCCTCAACCCCAATATCGAATCGATGCTGGCCAAGACCTATGTGCTGGCCATGACACGGCGGCCCTTCACCCACCACGACACCGACTGGAATTTGGTCTGCGCGCTGTGCGAGACCTTGCCGACCCTGGAAAACGGGCTCGCGGTGCGGGAAACGCTGGCCAACGGCAAGCAGGGCGTGGCGGTGACCTACACCATCAAGCAAGGCGCCACATGGGGCGACGGCACGCCGGTCACCACCAAGGACGTGCTGTTCACCTATGAGGTGGGCAAGCATCCCGCCAGCGGCGTCGCCGATGGCGAGCTTTACCGCCGCATCCTCAGGATCGGCGTCAAGGATGCGCGCACCTTCACCCTCCATCTCGACCGCCTCACCTTCGATTACAACGCCATCAATAGTTTCCAGGTGCTGCCCGCCCATATCGATCGGGCCAACTTCAAGGACCCCAAGGAATACCGCAAGCGCACCGCCTACGATTCCGACAGCACCAACCCCGGCCTCTATTTCGGGCCCTATCGCATCACCGAAAAGAAAATCGGCTCGCGCATCGTCTTGGAGCGCAACCCCACCTGGTGGGGCAAAAAGCCCTATTTCAAGAAGATCGTCGTGCGGATCATCGAAAAAACGGCGGCCCTGGAAGCCAACCTTCTCTCGGGGTCGATCAACTACATCGCCGGAGAGCTCGGGCTGCTGCTCGACCAGGGCATCGCCTTCGAAAAGCGCCACGGCAAGGATTTCGACATCCAGTTCAAGCCGAGCCTGGTGTATGAGCATATCGACCTCAACCTGGAAAACCCGTTCCTCAAGGACCGACGGGTCCGCACCGCGCTGATCCTCGCGCTCGACCGCGAGGAGCTGTCTTCGAGGCTCTTCGACCGACGCCAGCCGGTCGCCGATTCCTTCGTCCACCCGCTCGACTGGATTCATTCCAAGGCGACCCCGCGCTATCGTTATGACCCGGCGCGGGCGGGTCGGCTTCTCGACGCCGCCGGTTGGGCCAAGCGCGACTCCAAAGGGTTCCGCGTCAACGCCAAGGGCCGACGCCTCACCTTCGAGCTGATGACCACCGCGGGCAGCCGCACCCGCGAACTGGTGCAGCAAATCCTGCAAAGCCAGTGGCGCAAGGCCGGCATCGACATCCGTATCCGCAACGAACCGGCCAGGGTCTATTTCGGCGAGACCGTGACCAAGCGCAAGTTCAAGGCCATGGCCATGTTCGCCTGGCTGTCGGCGCCCGAAAGCGTGCCGCGCCTGACCCTGCATTCGAGCCAGATCACCACCGCCGCAAATAACTGGTCGGGGCAAAACTACACCAGTTACAAAAACCCCGAGGTGGACAAGCTTCTGGATGCCATAGAGATCGAACTGGACCGCCCAAAACGGCGCGTGCTCTGGGCCCGGCTGCAGAAGCTCTACGCCCGGGACCTGCCCGTCTTGCCGCTTTTCTTCCGCGCCGATCCCTTCATCATTCCCAAATGGCTCAAGGGCATCCGACCGACCGGGCATCAGGATCCGACCACGCTGTGGGTCGAGCACTGGCGGGCGGAGCGCCCCTGAAGGCCGATCGCCTACCATGAGCCCGGAAAAAGAACTGCTTGCAGCGGGCGGACGGGCCGGTAAGCTGGCGCCCTGACTTCAATGAGCATAAGAGCAGGCGATGGAACCAAGGCGACGGCTCAGTGACAAGATCATCGAGGCCCATGGCCAAGCATGCGCGGAGGGTAAACTGGAGGTCGCGGAAATCCTCATCCAGGCGCTTGAGGTCGACCTCACCGCCATCGGCGGCGGGGTCGGCGACAAGCGCCAGAACACCGAGATGCTGGAGGCCGCCTATGAAAGCCATAAGGTGGCCAAAGACGCCGCCAAGACGTAGCGGATCGCCGCCGTGGCGGTGCCCCATGGCCGGGGGCGCGCCGCCTAGATGGCACGGGTTTGGCGCCTCCCGGCCGCGGCGCTTGCCAGAGCCCCGCCGATCATGAGCAGCGCAAGCCAAGCGCCGCATGGCGACCTCGGGCCGGTTCTCACGGTCCGCGATCTCGAGGTCACTTTTCCCACCGCCCGGGGGCCACTGCGCGCGGTCGGAGGGATCAGCTACTCCATCGACCCGGGACGGACATTGGGGGTGGTCGGCGAGTCGGGCTGCGGCAAGTCGGTGAGCGCCCTTGCCGTGCTCGGCCTGGTGCCGCCCCCGGGACAGGTGACCGGCGGCACCATCGCACTGGGCACCCTGGAGGTGACGGCGATGGACGAGGGCGCGCTTCCGGCGATCCGCGGCGAACGCGTGTCCATGATCTTCCAGGAACCGATGACGGCGCTCAACCCGGTGCTGAGTGTGGGCCAACAGATCGCCGAGGCCTGGGCCCTGCACCGCGCCGGCACGGCGGCGGATGCCCGGGAGGCGGCGCTGACCATGCTCGAGCGGGTGCGCATCCCCAACCCCGTTGAGCGCTACGCAAACTATCCGCACCAGATGTCGGGCGGCATGCGGCAGCGGGCGATGATCGCCATGGCGCTGGCCTGCGGACCCGAACTTCTGATCGCCGACGAGCCGACCACGGCGCTGGACGTCACCATCCAGGCCCAGATCATCGAGTTGATGATGGAAATGCAGGCCGAGTTCGGCATGGCCATCCAATTCATCAGCCATAACCTGGGGGTGGTGTCCGAGATCGCCGACGACGTCATGGTCATGTATGCCGGCCATATCGTCGAGATGGCGAGCACGGAACAGATCTTTTCCAACCCGCGCCATCCCTATACAAAGGCCTTGATGGAAACGGTGCCCCGCCTGGGCGCCAGGGCAACACGCCTGCCGACCATTGCGGGAACCGTGCCCGACCTCCTCGATCTCCCGCCAGGCTGTCCTTTCTCGGATCGCTGTCCCTTGGCCGACGAGGGTTGCCGGCAGGCAGCACCCACCCTCGATGACCTTGGCGGCGGGCATCTCGCGGCCTGTTTCAAGTCCCAAGAGGACGGCCCATGAGCGCCGCGGTTTCCCAGGGGACGGCCCCGCTTCTCGAGGTCCGGGACCTGGTCAAGCACTTCGCCATCGGCGGCCAGGGGCTGTTCGCCCGGAGCTTGGGCCGGGTTCACGCGCTCAACGGGGTGAGCTTCGCCATCGGCCCGGGAGAGACCCTGGCGCTGGTCGGCGAATCGGGCTGCGGCAAGACCACCACGGCCCGGGTCATCGCCCGGCTGTACCGCCCGGATTCAGGGAGTGTGCTGTTCAAGGGCACGGACCTCGCCATGCTCAAGGGCCGGAAACTCAAATCCGCGCGCCGCGCCCTGCAGATGGTGTTCCAGGACCCGTACGGCTCGCTCAACCCACGCCTGCCGGTCAGCGCCATCATCGGCGAACCGCTTGTGATTCACCGGCTCGGCACGGCGACGGAAAGGCACCACCGGGTCGAGACCATGATGGTCCAGGTGGGCCTCAACCCGCGCGATGCCGACCACTACCCGCATCAGTTTTCGGGCGGCCAGCGCCAACGCATCGCCATCGCCCGGGCCCTGGTGCTGGAGCCCGAATTGATCATCGCCGACGAACCCTTGTCGGCGCTCGACGTATCGATCCAGAGCCAAATCCTCAATCTCCTGAAAGACATCCAAGAAGATCGCGGCCTAGCCTTCCTGTTCATCACCCACGACCTCGCCGTGGTCGATTATTTCGCCGACCGGGTCGCGGTCATGTATCTCGGCCATATCGTCGAGATCGCCCCGCGCGCCGCGCTGTTTTCCACCCCGCGCCATCCCTATTCCCTGGCGCTGATCGACGCGATCCCGGTGCCGGGCGGGGGCAAGCGGCGGTTGGGCACGGCCACCGCCGGGGACGTTCCCAACCCGGCATCGCCGCCCTCGGGATGCCCGTTCCATCCCCGCTGCGCCAGGGCGACCGAGGTCTGCCGCGAGACCATGCCGGCGCTCGCCGGGGTCCCAAACCAGGCGGAGCATCAGGTCGCCTGCCACCATCCCCTGGAAGACGGCGCCCTGGAGGGCGGCGCCGGCCCGGCGACGGGAGCACCGCGGCAATGACCCGCTATGTCATGGGCCGGCTTGTGGAATCGGTGATCGTGCTGGTGATCATGTCCTTCGTGATCTATGCCCTGATCGGGCTGATGCCGGGCGACCCCATCGATCTCATGATCAAGTCTGACCCCAGGCTGACCCCGGCCGACGCCGCCCGCCTGCGCGCCGTCTACGGTCTCGACAAGCCTTTGGCGGAACGCTACCTCCACTGGGCCATGGCGGCCCTTTCCGGGGATTTCGGGCACTCGCGGCTCTACGTCCAGCCGGTGCTCGACGTGATGCCGGGCTTTCTGCTCAACACCTTCAATCTGATGGGACTCACCTTCGTGATCTCGATCGTCATCGCCGTGCCCGTGGGAGTCTATGCGGCATTGCGCCAGCACTCGGCGGGGGACTACGCCATCAACCTCGCCTGCTTCGCCGGCATCTCGGTTCCCATCTTCTGGCTGGCGCTGATGCTCATCATCGTCTTTGCGGTGCTGATCCCGGTGCTGCCGGCCTCGGGCGTGTCGTCGGTCGGCGGCGGCGGCTTCCTCGACCGCGCGCGACACCTGGTGCTGCCCGTGGTCACCCTGACGATCTTTTCCATCGGCTCCTACACCCGCTTCATGCGTGCCTCCACCATCGAAGTGATGCGCCAGGATTACATCCGCACCGCCTTCGCCAAGGGCGCCAGCCGTAATCGGGTGGTGGTCCGGCACGCGCTTAGGAACGCGCTCCTTCCCGTGGTGACGATCATCGCATTGTCCTTCGGCACGCTGTTTTCCGGGGCGTTGATCACCGAAACAATGTTCGCCTACCCCGGCATGGGCAAGCTGATCTACGATTCGATTATGGGCAACGATTTCAACATGGCCCTGGTGGCGTTGCTGTTCGCCACCCTTGTGACCCTGCTGGCCAACCTTGCCGCCGATCTCGCCTATGCCTGGCTCGATCCCCGAATTTCCTATAGCGGCGGCGGAGGGACGCCCCGATGAACGCCGCCCACCACGCCATGACCAAACCGGCCATGGGCGCGCGCACGGTGTGGTCGCTGTTCTTCCATCGCCTGGGAGCCCATCGCCTGGCGGTTGGCTCGGCGGTGTTCCTGGCGGTTCTCGGGGTTTTGGCGTTCGCCACCCCCGCCATCGAGGCGGTTCTGGGCGTCGATGCCAACCTCGTCGATCTCTCCCGGCGCTTCCAGGGGCCGTCGCGCGCGCATCTTCTCGGCACCGACGAGTTGGGCCGGGATCTGCTGGTCCGCTTGCTTTACGGCGGCCAGGTGTCGTTGTTCGTCGGCATCGTCGCGGCCCTGGCCTCGGCGGTGACCGGCACCGTGGTCGGCTTGCTGGCGGGCTATTACGGAGGCAGGCTGGACGCCTTTTTGATGCGTCTCACCGATGGCGTCATCGCGCTGCCCCTGTTGCCGCTGCTGATCGTTCTGGCGGCGCTCGACCTCACCAAGCTGGGGCTGCCCGAAAGCGTTGTCCAGGACCCCAATATCAGCTTGTACCGCATCATCGTGATCATTTCCCTGGTGGGCTGGACGACGGTGGCGCGCCTGGTGCGGGCGGCGGCGTTGAGTGTGCGCGAGATGGATTACGTGCTCGCCGCCACCGCCGCCGGCGCAGGGGGCCTACGCATCATGGCCGTGCATATCCTGCCCAACGTGATCTCGCCCATCATCGTCGCCTCCACCTTGTCGGTGGGCAACGTGATCCTTCTGGAATCGGTATTGAGCTTCCTGGGGCTCGGCATACAGCCGCCCATCGCCAGCTGGGGCAACATGCTGACCGGCGCCCAGGAGCTGATCTGGTCGTCCCCCGAACTGGCGTTCTATCCGGGCATGCTGATCTTCGTGACGGTGATCGCCTTCAATTTCCTCGGCGACGGCCTTCAGGACGCCATGGATCCCAGGGCCATCGAAGGATAGGGGGAGTGCCCCGGTGCTCTAGCGGGACACGTAGATCGGCACCGGCATGTTCGCCAGGATGCGCCGGGTGGTGCGGCCGAACACCAGCTCCCTCAAGCGGAAGCTGCCATAAGAGCCGATCACC
>JAPUGG010000168.1 GCA_027292975.1 Alphaproteobacteria bacterium
CAGCACACTGATACTTAACGACTAACCGTACACTGACGAGCGGATAATCACTCCGCTTCACCCTTGCAGTACGGATGCGTGTTGACGTTGATGGTCAGGTCGCTGCCGTCCGGGCCGCCCAGTTCAACCGCCTTCGAGTCCGGCAGTACCTTCTTGCTCAGAATGGTCGCGGCATTGATGCGCTGCTCCAGCGTCGGCCGTGTCAGGATGGCGGCCTTCGGGTCATCGGAGTCGGGGTTCCGGCACTCGACCAAGAGCCCCCGGCATACCTTTTGCAAAAACCCGACCGGATCGCTGTACGAATTGATCGCAGCCAAGGTCGCGGCGCGGTCCTTGTTCGGGACGCCCTTGCGCCGCCCACCCGTCTTGGGAAACCCCTTCGGCCTGCCAGGCTTGCGCTTCGGCGTTTCGGTCTCGGGCTCGGTCATCAGAAGCCCACTATGCCGCTGGCGCCGGACCCGGTTCCACGCCGTAGGGGTCATCGCCGACTCCCATTTGCCGGCGGTATAATTCATTGGCCTTGCCCACGTCTCCGGCGGCCTTGGCGTCCTCGATCTGAGATTGAAGGGCGTCGGCCGTGTCAACATCGTCGGTCATTCTGGATCCCTTATGGTATCGCGGGCCATCGAAATGTCCCGCCGGCGGGACATTCTGCCGTTGGGGCCGCCTCTGATATTGACTTTTTTCGCGTGCCCGAGGGTTCGTATAGGGAAGGGGTGGGGGTCGTTTCCCGGCCCCCCCCCTCGGCGTGCGCCGGATCCTCGCTGTGCCCGTGCGACGGCGTCCGGGTGCTGCTCCACCTCGGGCACTGAGCCGACGCGCTCGGTGCCGCCGGGTAGGACGTGCTCGGGTGCGTAAGTCGCTTCGGTCATATCGTTCCCTTCGTCATTCACTTCCCCACCAGCGGGCTCGCGCCGGCCAGGGTTGCGCCACCTATACGCCGGCCTTCAGCAAGGAACTGAAGACAAGGGCTGGACGTTCCCACTGGCCGGCCCGGCGGCGCTGCCGAGGACAAGTCGGCTGCTGCCCACCACGCCCGCCGGAAGAACGGACGCGGTGTTCGCACTTGCTGTCAGGCCGTACCACTGATTGACAGTCATGGGAACACTCATACCATCCATTTGAAATGAAAGCAACTTCTTTCCGTATGTCAACTTGTGTCCACACTGTACCCACATACTCCCCGGGAGAAGGCCCGTAATGGCTGGCCTTAGTCCACTACCGTCCGCACCTTCTGCTTCTAGGGAATTTGAAGGTAGAAACCGCCCGCGGGCTCGGCCACCCTCTACCTAAAGGTTAACGAAGGGCAAGACAGGGTAAGGTGTGGTGGGTTTGCTATCACCAAATACCATACGGCGTATACGTTACGGCCCCGTGTGGTGGGAGGTGGTGGGTACGCACTACTATCGGACGTACGCGCGCGCTAACGGGGTATAGTAGGCAAACCCCCCACAACCCACCATCCACCACCACGCTTTCACAGCCTCAGGCCGTAGAAAAACGTGCCGGTGCGCTCCTGTTTCCTATGGTAGCCGTGGCTTCTGAGCTTCTGTGAGAAGGCTTTCTGTGTCCCGGTGCGCTCTTTAGAGGCCTCGCACCATTCACAGAACGAGCGGAACAGGACGCTCGACTGTGTTTTAGCGTCCAGCTCCAGGTGGCACCTGTCGGAGATCCACGACGCCAGGGTATCCTCTTCCGCGAGGTAGTCGTCGGTGGCTCCTAGGACGGCCTTCGGTGGCTCCAGGCCACCTTCCCGCCATGCCTTGCAGCCTGCCAAGGCCCAGTTGAGGATACCCGACCACTCGGCCTTGAGCTTATCCTTCAGGTGCCTGTCGCGCTCCTGCTCCATGATGGTCACCGTGAACGGGATCAGGTGCAGCCGCCGGCGGATGGCCTCGTCCACGCTGCGTAGGCCCGGCTTGTTGTTTCCCACCACGCATATCTTGAACTGCGGCGTGAACTCGAAGAAGTCCTGGCGCATGAACCTCGCCTTGACCTTGCCGCCGCCCGTCAGCTGCTTGATGCGGGCCTCGTTCCAATGGCGCCCCTCTTCCACCTCGTCGGCGACCACCAGGCGGACGGCGCGCAGCCCGGCGATCTCTGTCGGGTGGCGGTCCCACCGGCTCGACAGGAAGGTCCCCGGGGGCGCGGTGGTGGCGTAATCGCCCAGCATGTCGGCGATGGTGTCGATGAACACGCTCTTGCCGTTGCCGCCGGTGCCGTACAGGAAAAATAGCACATGCTCGTGGGTGTGGCCGGTGAGCCAGTAGCCGACCACCCGCGCCAGGTACTCCTGGAGGTCCTCGTCGTCGTCGGTGATCCGGGCCAGGAACTTATGCCACAGGGGGCAGGTGGCGTCCGCCTCGAAGCGCACCGGCGCGATCTTGGTGCAGTAGTCCTCACGCCGCGGCGGGTAGTCTTCGCCGGTGATCAGGTTAACGGTCATGGCTGTCTCCTTGGTCGATGTTGAATATGTCCAGGTCGGCATCCCAGGCGTCGGTCTTCGGCTCGTGGCGCTCGTCCCCACGGGCCAGCTTCTCGACGCCGATGATGGTGGCGGCGCGGACCAGGCCCTTACCGCCCTCGTTGCAGCCGGCGGCTATGGCGCGACATTGCAGCCGCACGAGCTCGAAGACGCGCACCGTCTGTTCCTCGCGCCATCGTTGGCCGCCCCACCGATACCAGTGGGACCATTCGGCCTCGTAGAGCAGGATGTCGGAATGCTCGGCGGAGAAGCAGCTCGCCAGGTAGTCGTCGGAAAACGGCAGCTCGCCGGGCTGCTCCATTTCATCCTTGAGACGGTCCGACGCGCTCATTGCCGCCTCCGCCTCTTGAGTTCACGGACGCAGATGCTCTCGAAAACCGCGCCCAGCTCGGCGGTGTCGAGCGGCGGTGTGAAGCGGGCCTCGTTGACGGCGCGGCCGATCTCCCAGGTCTCGGTCGGGCGGATATCGCGGCGCAACAAGTACCCGAACAGGGACGCGGCGGTGGTGTTGCGGCTGCCCTCGGTGGTGCCGTTCTTCAGCATCTCCACCCAGCGGTCCTCCGGGACCAGCTTGCCGAACACACCCGGCACGGTCATGGGCTGGGGCTTGTCCGAGTTCAGGGCGTCGGCTCCCAGGGGGAAGACCCCCACCACCTCGCCGGCCACATAGGCGGGCGGCCGGTCCGTCCAGGTCATCAGCTCGACTAGCTCGGGGACCCTGCCCTTCTTCACCGGCCACGCAACCGAGCCCGCCAGACGCATGACCCGGCCGGGGTTGACCACCGACGGGTCCCCGCCGAGCGCGGCCGCTATGATCGCGTTCTCCTTGCGCAGCACCTTCGGATCGATCATGGCCTCGTCGGCTACCCAATAGAGCTGGGCGCGGGCGTGCGGGATGCGCCCGGTGATGACGCCGATATTTGGCGGCGCCCGGCCGCATTTCTGCCGGGCTGTCCTGACGGCCTCGCCGTCGTCCAGGTCTACCCACAGTGCCGGTGCGCATAGAAAGTCGTCATCGCTGGCCCGGGCGAAGGGGGCTGTATCCGGGTGTCGTATGGCCGCACCGATATAGCAGTTCGCGCCTTCGTGGCCGTTGACCTCGACGGCCTTCTCCACCAGCGCATCGAGATCGTCGACGCGGAACAGCTGGGCATGGCGTAGCTTGCCGTCCTGCGGATCTCGCCACGCTAGTTCTACGAGCCCGCGCAATTCGTTGCCGAAGAGGCGGGTAAGGAATAGATCCATAATTTCTGGGTGTGGTTCCATGGCGTCGTCCTGGTGATGGCGAGGGCGATGACCGCGTAGGCCGGCCACCGCCCCGGCCATTCAGATGCCGATAGGATCGTTAGGGTCCAGCTCCAGCTGCTCGGTCACGACACGGACCCGGATGGAGGGCACGTTCTGGCCTTGGAACGGCACCATTTGGCTGAAGAGTTCCAGCTCTCTGCCGGCCCAATCGTCCATTTCGTCACCGGCCTCGGCGGCAATCGTCAACGCGTTTATCTTGTTGCAGACCAGCCCCTTTTCCGTGGCGTCGAAGTAGATGACCGGCTTCACACGTTTGTCCTGGCCTATCTCTTCGAGCACCACCTTGTTGATCTTGAGCTTGATAGTGCGGCTTTTGAGGTCGGCGGCCTTGAGCCATTTCGACGGAAATGCTTCGTTGATCGTGGTCATATCTGAGTATCCTTGTTGTCCTGGATCATGTCGCCCACGGCGAGGATCAGGATGTGGAGGTCTGCTGCCATGCGGACCCACGCGGTGTCAGGGAGCGCACGCCCGGGATCGTCTTCGTCGATGATCCGCGTGATAAGGCGTTCGCGGGCCACGACCAGGCGGTCGTGGAAGTCGGGAAGGTCGGCATCCATGCCGCCGGGGACGGCGGTCATGACGACGCCACCGTGATACCGGCGAGAAGGTTGTCGAGAACGGTGCCGATGTGCCGCCAATTCGGCGGGACATCGACGGTGCCCGTTTGACGCACGGGGCGGGGGGTGCTACAAGATCGGTTGCGTATGTCCTTGCTTTCGATCTCTGCGCCCGCCGCCCCGGCCATGGGGCGCGCGGGCGTTTTCATTTTTGCCTCACCGCCTGCTCTTGTGCGATCAGCCAATCGCGGACGCTCTCGCGCCGGTATGAGATTGTCTTTCCGATCAGTGTCCGGGGCGGGCCAATGCCGAGCCGGTGCCACCGCTGAAGTGTGCGGCGGGACTTATCGAGCCCACGCGCACAGTCCGCCTCGCTGTCGTAGTCTTTGAGGAGATGCGCATGGGGCTTGGTCGCGGGCGGTGGGCGGTCGTCGCTAGTGATGCCCTCGCCGGCGCCGTCGCGTGTTGTATCGGTCATGTTGACGCTCCATTGGTTATCAATGAGCGTCAAATATAGCCGAAAAAGCACTAGTATAAAAGAGGACTTTACAGTAAAACCCCGCCGAAACCCCGCCGAAACCCCGCCGTTATTACTTTTTGGCGGGGTTGGTGTCCCTGCGGTCCTTGGCAGTGCGATCCGGGGAATTTTTGCGCAGCTCCCGCACCTTTATGCGCTTGAGGCCGTGGTCTACGCCCCAGGCAACATCCTCGGCCTCGGTTGGTGCCCTCCCCGTTGCTTCCCGGGTGCTTATGACGTGTTCGGAATAGTCCCTTTTGGCATCCACCCCATATTGGAACCGCCCGATAGGCTTCCCAGGCAGTTCGATCCGCCAATCGCTGACGATTTCCTTCAATTCATCGACCAGCGCCCAGTGGTAGCTCACCGGATTATTCGTTCCGCACTTCACGCTGCTTGTGGATGGCGCTATGGTATCAAGCACGGAGGGCGGCGGCGTCCGCCAGGGATGGCCTATGGGCAGGTCCATCCGCGGGTACGGACTGAGCGTTCCGAGCCGCGCGGCGTCGTCCGGGCTCCGGGCCTTGACTCCGGCCCTGGCCTCTTCCGCGAACCGATCTGCGCACTCTTGCCATTCCTTGCCCTCATTGGGCGTCCGCACGTCCACCCCTTCCACGTAGAGGATCCTACCCCTGTCGATAAGGCAGTTAAGCCACGCCACCGGACTGTCCTTCACGACGCGTCTCCCTTGCGCAGCGGCACCACCTCGGCCGGCTTGGTGCCGTTGACCACGTGCCCCACTTGATTTGTTAGACGGCGCAGCGGGTCGTCGTATAGATGCGCGTATCTGGCCGTCGTGGCCGGTTGGGTGTGCCCTAGCAGCGCACCAATCATGGGTAACGAGGCGCCCGCGGAGGCGAGGACACTTTCTAAAGTGTGTCTGAGGTAGTGAATTCTCAGCCAATCAAGGTCCGCGTCCGTCCTGATACCCCACCAGAACCGCTTAATATTGTCGTGATGGGTGCCGTGCACGCGGCCGGGGAAAACGTACGGGCCAACTAGGGGGCCGCCGCCAGCGGCGGGAGCGTCCGAGAGGATACGCCTCAACAGCATCATCGCGGCGTCGGAGAGCGGGGTTTCGTGCGTTGCTTTCTGCTTCGTTGTATGCGCCGGTTTCACCCACCGCCCTTCATCAAGATCAAGGTTTTCCCATCGGGCACTCAGGGCTTCCCCGACGCGGCAGCCGGTCAACAAAGTTAAGCGGACCACATTGGCCGAGCGTTGATCCGTGGCCGCATCCAGGGCCGCCGTCAGCCGCCCGATCTCGTCCGGTGTAAGGTATTTGGTGCGTGGCGGCTCGGGATATCGCTTGATCCCTTTTGCCGGGTTGTCGGTGCGGTATTGCAACTCGATTGCGAGGCCGAACATCGTAGACAAGAGCGCCGCCACGCGGTTCGCCTGATAGGGCGTTGACGCCATGTCGCGGTGGAGCGCCCTGAGCTGCCCTAAGGTAACGTCCGCGACTTTGTGGTTACGCAGCTTTGGCAAGATGAACCGGGCAATCATCTTCTTGTCGCCTTCCTGCGATGATACCCGTTTCGTGGGGAGGTGATCGCGGATATAGTCGTCGGTCAGTTGCCTCACCGTGGGCGCCGTGCGGTCCGCTTCCTTGTCCGCTAACGGATCGGTGCCGG
This sequence comes from Alphaproteobacteria bacterium, assembly GCA_027292975.1. GTDB lineage: Bacteria > Pseudomonadota > Alphaproteobacteria > SMXQ01 > SMXQ01 > SMXQ01. Next base: position 6,505 of record JAPUGG010000168.1, read on the forward strand.
TGTCGATTGCCTTACGCAGTTCCTTGGCCCGTTTCCGCGCCGCCTCTGCCGACCACACGCCAGCGCGCCCAAGGGTAATAATGCGGGAAATGCCGTTGTGGCGGTAGGCCAGCACAAATGCCTTTACCTTGTTCGCCGTGATACGTACTCCGAACCCCCGCACCGGGTCCTGGCCGCCGGCGCCGGTGGCGTCGTATGTAATGTAATTGCCCTTGGCCGGGGGTATCAGGCCAGCCACCAGCTTGTTGGTTATCCGTTCCGATCTAGACATTGGTTTCTCCCGTGTCCACACTGTGGCTACGCCCTTGGTGCGCACCACTGGCGGACAAGGTACCAACCGTGTCATAGCGTGTCAAGGGAATGTCGTTATGATACAACAGTCTGTTATGTGGGCACAGGCGTTGGCCAGTCATTTCAATGGGTTAGAAAAGGGGGGGAATTTGACCCTTTGTCGGTGGACAAAAGGTTTTCGTCCGTGCCTGCCGCGCCTGTCCCTTTGCCGCGCGGGTCCCGGACGGCGCGGAAGAAGGTGTAGGAAAGGGTGATCGTACGGATCTCCCGGGTGCCCGGATCGGCGTAGATTTCGGGGTCCACATAAAAGGACACCGGCATCGCCACCTCCTGGCCCGGGTCCAGGCTCTGCTCGGTGAAGAAAATGCATTCGTCCTTGCTGAAGTACGGCCCCGCCTTGAACGGCGTCACGTTGAAGGTGGCTGTCCCCACTATCGGTTCGGCGGACACGTTCCTCGCCACGAAATGGGCAAGCACCGTCTCGCCGAGGCGGACCGTCATTTCGTTCTGCGCCG
>JAPUGG010000169.1 GCA_027292975.1 Alphaproteobacteria bacterium
ACCGTCCGCTGATCCAGAAGGGCGGCCTTGATGGGCGTCGCCCGCCCTTGGAGGCGCTGGGCCAGGCGCGCGCCGGTAAACTTTGCTGCCAGCGGTTCGGGGCCGAGCCCGGCGAATAGCGGGTGACGGTCGAGGGCCGCTCCCCGGACCCGGATCATCAGGCCGAAACGCCTGGCGTCGTTGAAGAAAATCCGCGTGCCGCCATCGGTATCGATGACCACATGGTCGTGCGGTCCGGGCTCCTGCGCCTGGTTGGCGCCGCCCGCGCCCACGATCACCATGCGCCCGGACATGCCGAGATGGATGACCAGTACCTGGTCGGTGCCGTCGAACGTCACCAATATGTATTTGGCCCGCCGCTTGATGTTTCGCACCCGCCGGCCGGTGAGCCAGGGGCCGAGGTCGTCGGGAAACGGCATGCGCAGGCCGGCGCGGCGGATGTCGGCGCGGACGATCCGCCGTCCTTTGAGAACGGGGATCAGGCCACGGCGAACGGTTTCGACCTCGGGAAGCTCCGGCATGGCGGGCAACGTAGCGGAAATTCGCGCCGTGGGCTATTGTCGCCGCCATGGACCAGGCTCCCCGGAACTCAGGCGCGCAGCGCGCGCGCGGCGCGTCCCCCGACATTGTTCCCTTTGGCGCCGCGGACATCCCGGCGTCGGAAAAGGCCGGCCGCGTCGGCGCCGTGTTCGAGAGTGTCGCACCGCGTTACGATTTTATGAACGACCTCATGAGCTTCGGCGCCCATCGCCTGTGGAAGACTGCGGCGGTGGATTGGTTGATGCCTCTCCCGGCATGGCGGGTGCTGGATATCGCCGGGGGCACCGCAGACATGGCGATCCGCATCGCCCGGCGGGTGGGCGGCGCCGGGGCCATGACGGCGGCGGGCGGCGGAGTCACGGTGATCGATAAGAGCGCGGCGATGATGGCGGTGGGGCGCCAACGCGTCGCCGCCCGCGGGCTTGGCCCGGCGATCGAATTTTGCGCCGGCGACGCCGAAGCCCTGGCCGTGGCCGACGGGGTGGCCGACGCCACTGTCATCGCCTTCGGATTGCGCAACCTCACCCACCCCGCCCGCGCCCTGGAAGAGGCCTACCGGGTGCTGGCCCCGGGCGGCCGTTTCCTTTGCCTGGAGTTTTCCAAGCCCCGCTGGCCCTTGCTGGGACCGGTCTATGAGCGCTATTGCGATGATGTTTTGCCGCGGCTGGGGGGAATGGTGGCCGACGATCCCGATGCCTATCGCTATCTTGCCGAAAGCATCCGCCGGTTCCCCGACCAGAAACGGCTGGCCGCCATGATCGAGGCCGCGGGTTTCGGCCAGGTGCGGGTGCGCAATCTCACCGGAGGGATTGCCGCCATCCATTCGGCGTGGCGGCTTTAGGTTATGGTTCGTGCCCTGCGCAACCTTTACCGGCTGGCGGGCATCGCCCTGACCCTGGCCCGCTTCGATGCGCTGTTCCCCTTGGATCGGCTGGGCTTCGCCGGGCCGGTCGCCGCCGCCATGCGGCAACTCGCCCGCCTGCCCGGCCTCAAATTCGACACCCGATCGCTGCGCCCGGGCGAGCGTCTGGCCCTTGCCTTGACCGAACTCGGCCCGAGCTTCATCAAGTTCGGCCAATCGCTGGCGACCCGGGCGGACCTGCTGGGCGAACAGATCGCCGCCGACCTGTCGCGCCTTCAGGACCGTCTCGACCCGTTTCCCACGGACCAGGTGCGCGACATCATCGCCGCCGAGCTCGACCGGCCGGTGGAAGAGATTTTCCAGAGCCTGGAGGACCAACCGGTGGCCGCCGCGTCCATCGCCCAGGTTCATCTGGCCGTCACCACCGAGGGCGAACCGGTAGCCGTAAAGGTCCTCAGGCCCGGCATCGAAGCCGCGTTCGACCGCGACCTCGACCTTCTCTCCTGGCTCGCCCAACAGGTAGAGCGCAACCGTCCCGACCTGCGCCGGCTCAAGCCCAAGGAGGTGATCGCCACCTTTGCCCGGGTGGTCGCGGTGGAGATGGACCTCAGGCTGGAAGCCGCGGCGGCGGTGGAGCTCGGCGAAAACTTCGCCGGCGACCCCAGCTTCAACGTTCCCGCCGTCGATTGGCAGCGGACGGCGCGCCGGGTGTTGACCCTGGAGCGAGTCGACGGCATCCCCATCGACGAACGGGACGCCTTGATCGAAGCGGGTATCGACCCCGACGCGGTGCTCAAGAACGCCTCCCGGGCCTTCTTCCTGCAGGTGTTCCGGGACGGCTTCTTCCATGCGGACCAGCATCCCGGAAACCTCTTCGTGGGCCCCGACGCAACCCTTCGGGTGGTCGATTTCGGTATCATGGGGCGGCTCGACCTGGCGTCGCGGTGTTATCTCGGCGAAATGCTGCTGGGCTTCCTCGAAGGCGATTACGGACGCGTGGCGGACGTCCATTTTCGCGCCGGCTACGTGCCCGCGGATCAGTCCCGGGATATGTTCATGCAGGCCTGCCGGGCCATCGGCGAACCCATCCTCGGCCTGCCCATGAGCGAAATTTCCATCGCCCGGCTGCTGGCCCACCTTTTCGCGGTCACCGAATCCTTTCAGATGGAGGCCCAGCCGCAACTTTTGTTGCTGCAGAAGACCATGATGGTGGCCGAAGGCGTGGGGCGGCAGCTCAATCCGGAGGTCAACATTTGGGACCTGTCCCGGCCGCTGATCGAAGACTGGATGAGGGAGAACCTGGGCCCCGAAGCCCGCGTCCGCAAAGCCGCGCATGCGGTCATGGAGGGGGCCGAACGCCTGCCCGGTTTCATCGCCAATGTCGAGCGTCTGGCCGCCATCGTCGCCGAAAAGGGGCACCCGCTGCACCCCGACACCCTGGCCCGGCTGATCGACGGCGGCGGCGGCCGGGCGGCGGCGAGAGGATCGACCGCGTTGTGGTGGATCGCCGGCCTGCTGGCCGCGATCCTGGCGACCCTGATCTTTAAACCTTTCTAAATTCCAAGGGTTTAGTTTTAAACTTGCACAATCGGGCGGGGATCATTATTTAATAACACACATTTTTCGTAAATTACCGAAGGCATGGGCGTGCTTGAGAACAAGCGCATTCTTCTGATCGTCCCCGGCGGCATCGCCGCCTATAAGAGCCTCGAGCTGGCGCGCCAGTTGCGCGGGGCCGGGGCGCGGGTGCGCGCCATCCTGACAGAGGCCGGCGCCAAGTTCGTGACACCGCTGTCCCTTGGGGCGATCACCGGCGAAAAGGTGTATTCGGATCTGTTTTCCCTGACCGACGAAAACGAGATGGGCCATATCCGCCTCGCCCGCGAAGCGGACCTGGTGGTGGTGTCGCCGGCCACCGCCGATATCCTTGCCAAGATGGTCCAGGGGCTGGCTTCGGACCTCGCCACCACGGCGCTTCTGGCGACCGACAAGCCGGTCCTGGTCGCGCCCGCCATGAATGTCCGCATGTGGGAACATGCCGCGACAAGGGCCAATATGGAAACCCTTGTCGGCCGTGGCATCATGGTCGTCGGGCCGGGCGAGGGCGACCTCGCCTGCGGTGAGGAAGGCGTTGGACGCCTCGCCGAGGTGGACGATATCCTCGCCGCCATTGTCGGTTTCTTCGCCGCCCGCGCACCGCTCAGGGGACGCCGCGCCATCGTCACTTCGGGCCCCACCTTCGAGCCCGTGGACCCGGTCCGTTTCATCGGCAACCGATCGTCGGGCAAGCAAGGCCACGCCATCGCCGCGGCCCTGGCCGATTTGGGCGCGCGGACGACCCTGATTTCCGGTCCGGTGGCGGAACCGGACCCCGCCGGGGTCCAAATCACCAGGATCGAGACGGCGCTGGAAATGCGCGCCGCCGTCAAGCAAGCGCTTCCCGCCGACGTCGCGGTGATGGTGGCGGCGGTGGCCGATTGGCGCGTCAAGGCCCCGGCCGCGGAAAAAATCAAGAAAGGCGGCCCCGGCGTGCGCCGCCTGGATCTGGTGGAAAACCCCGATATCCTTGCCGAGATCAGCCGCCCCGGCAACGCCCGGCCCGCCCTGGTGATCGGTTTCGCCGCCGACACCGAGGACGTCGTAGCCAATGGCGAAGCCAAGCGCAAGGCCAAGGGGTGCGACTGGATTCTGGCCAATGACGTGTCGGAGGGCAGCGGCGTGTTCGGCGGCAGTGATAACACCGTCCACCTGATCCGGCCCGACGGCACCGAGGACTGGCCCGCCATGGCCAAGCCGGCGGTGGCCGCGCGTCTGGCCGAGGCCATCGCCAGCCATTTCACCGACGCGCCATGACCGCGCGCGCCGCAGCCAAGCTCAAAGTCCGCATCCTGAGGCTCGCCCATGGCGGCGATCTGCCTCTGCCGGGCTACGCCACGGCGGGCAGCGCGGGGCTCGATCTGGCCGCCGCCGTGACCGATGATTTGGTGCTGCCCCCTGGCGGCCGGGCGCTGGTGCCGACGGGCTTCGCCATCGCCCTGCCCGAGGGCCATGAGGCCCAGATCCGGCCCCGATCGGGCCTCGCCGTCAAAAACGGGATCGGTGTCCTCAACGCGCCCGGCACCGTCGATTCCGATTACCGCGGCGAGATCATGGTCTGCCTGGTCAATCACGGCGATCGGCCCTTCACCGTCAGCCGCGGCGCACGCATCGCCCAGATGGTGGTGGCGCCGGTCAGCCATGTCGATTGGCAGCCGGCCGAAAGCTTTGAGTCGACGGCGCGCGACGGCGCAGGCTTCGGCTCCACCGGGATGAATGCCGAGCGCGCCGGCGCCGCAAAGGGCGGGCCGTCGTGATCCGCCTGCCCAAGAAGCTCCTGTTCGCGGTCGAGGCGGTGCTCGACATCGCCTACAACGCCGGCACCCAGCCGGTCCAGAGCAAGGAAATCACCGCCCGCCAAGGCATCCCCCGGCGTTATCTCGAGCAAGTCCTCCAGCAACTGGTGCGGGCCGGCATCCTCTCGGGAATCCGCGGCCCCAGGGGGGGCTACCTGTTGGCCCGCGAAAGACGGCGCATCACCCTCGGCGACATCACCCGGGTGATTTCCGCGCTGGACGCCAACGGAGAAGACGCCAAGGAAGAAGCCGGCGTCGTCCCGGAATCGGACCTCGGCGTCAAAATCGTCCGGCCCATCTGGGACGACATGCAGGATCGGTTGGTCGAGCGGCTCGATTCGGTAACCATCGAAGAGCTCTGCCTCAAGGCCAAGGAGGCCGGGATAGACAGCGAAGCCGCCGCGCGGCTGGACTTCGTCATTTGACGGCGCGCAGCGGCGTTGGTGGTGGCGCCGGATCGGCCGGGCCGATGACGTCATCCGAAACCGGGAGATGTTGACCCATGGCCTCGGTGCCCGAAACCAGCAACCCCTGCTTGCCCGAACCCCATCAAAACGGGGTCCGGGGGCGCACCTACGAAAGCATCCTCGAGACCATCGGCAACACGCCGCTGGTCCATCTGCCGCGGCTTTCGCGCGTCCACGGCGGCCGCGCCGAATTGTACGGAAAGCTGGAGTTTTTCAATCCCCTGGGCTCGGTCAAGGACCGCATCGGCTTGGCCATGATCGAGGCCGCCGAGCGGGACCGCAAGATCGGCCCAGCCACGGTGGTGATCGAACCCACTTCGGGCAATACCGGTATCGCCCTTGCCTTCGTCTGCGCCGCCAAGGGATATCGGCTGATCCTCTGCATGCCCGAGAGCATGTCCATGGAGCGGCGCAAGATGCTGATGATGCTGGGTGCCGAGATCGAACTCACACCCGCCGCCCTTGGCATGGGCGGGGCCGTGCGCCGGGCCGAGGAACTAACCGGCACGATCGATGATTCGATCGTCCTTCAGCAGTTCGAGAACCCCGCCAATCCGGACATCCACGCCCGCACCACGGCGGAGGAGATCTGGCGCGACACGGCGGGCGCGGTGGACGCCCTGGTGAGCGGCGTCGGTACCGGCGGAACGCTGGCCGGTGTCGGCCCGGTGTTGAAGGCGCGCAAGCCCGGCGTTAAGATCATCGCCGTCGAACCCGAAGACAGCGCCGTGCTGTCCGGCGGGCTCCCCGGACCCCACAAGATCCAGGGGATCGGCGCCGGATTCGTGCCCAAGATCCTGGACCTAGCACTGATCGACGAAGTGGTCCGCATCGGCAACGAATCCGCCTTCGCCACCGCCCGCCTGGCGGCCAAGCTGGAAGGCATGCCGGTAGGGATTTCGTCGGGTGCAGCCCTGGCGGCGGGCATGGAGATCGGCGCCAGGGAAGACTTCGCGGGCAAGAACATCGTCGTGATCATCCCGTCGTTTGCCGAACGCGAACTTTCGACACCGCTCTTCGACAACCTGTAACACGGCCGGCCATGGAATTTTCCGACAAGCAACTGGAACGCTATGCACGGCACATCGTCCTGCCCGAACTCGGTGGCAAGGGCCAGGAGAGGCTGCTCCGTTCCAGCGTCCTTGTGGTGGGCGCGGGCGGGCTCGGCTCCCCCCTGCTGCTCTACCTCGCCGCCGCCGGGGTGGGGCGCATCGGCATCGTCGACGACGACGTGGTCGACCTCTCCAATTTACAGCGCCAAGTGATCCATGCCACCGACCGGATCGGCGATTCCAAGGTGGAAAGCGCCCGCAGCGTACTGTCTGGCATCAATCCCGACGTGACGGTGGAAACCCATGGGGTGCGTATAGGGCCCGGCAACGTCATGGAATTGGTCGGCCGCTATGACATCGTCGCCGACGGGTCGGACAACTTCGCGACCCGCTTCCTGTTGAACGATGCCTGCTATCTCAAGGGCGTTCCCTTGGTCTTCGCCGCCCTTCTCGGGTTCGAGGGCCAACTCGCCACCTTCAAGGCCCATGCCGGGAACTACCCCTGTTACCGCTGTATCTTTCCCGAACCGCCGCCGCCGGGCCTGATCCCCACCTGCGCCGAGGGCGGCGTGCTGGGCGCGGTGGCCGGCGTGATCGGCAGCCTGCAGGCCACCGAGGTGATCAAGGAACTTACCGGCATCGGCGATAGCCTGGCCGGCCACCTTGTGATCATGGATGCGCTTAACGCCACCTTCCGCAAGATTACCGTGCGCCCGGACCCATCGTGCCGGCTCTGCGGCGAGAATCCAACCATCACCGATCTCTCGATCCACGGCCCCGGGCAAGATGGCGATCCTTAAACTTGGTCCCACCATGGGCGGTCTCATGGTTATTTTGGCGACCCTCTTTGCCCCCGCCGGGCCGGCCCACGGCCTGATGCCCGCTTTTTCCCACGATTCCGCCGTAGAGCACTTTCCGGCCCCAACGGCGGCGATCCACCGCGCCGCGTCGGACCACAAGGCGGCCCGGGGGCGCGGCGTCCGGCGCACCGGCCTGCCGCTCCCCCGATTCGCCAGCCTTAGGGCCGCCAAGGTCAACCTCCGGGCCGGACCCGGGGTCCGCTATCCGGTGGAATGGGTCTACCAGCGCCGGGGCCTGCCGGTGATGATCACCGCCGAATTCGACGCCTGGCGCAAGGTCCGCGACTGGCGCGGCACGGTGGGCTGGATCCACCGCGCCATGCTGACCGGCAAACGCACCGTCATCGCCACCGCCCGCGAGGTGGTGCTGCGGCGCAAGCCGTCCAGGGATTCCCCCGCCGTCGCCCGCGCCGAGGCCGGCGTCATCGCCCGGGTGCTGGTTTGCCAGGCCGATTGGTGCCGGGTCGAGGCCGGCGGAATCAGCGGCTGGGGACGGCGCGAGGCGCTCTGGGGCACGCTGCCCCAAGAAAAAATCAAGTAACAGGACAAGCTGTGGTGGGGCCGAGGCCGCGGGCCGACCGCGGTGATCTCGGGCGCCTTTATATGGCCACGGAAACGGCCCTATCAATACATTAGAATAATTCTAAGATACTTTTTTAGCACTAAAATGAATTATTATTCTTAGGATGAGCGCACCCTAATCACGACGTCCACACGCTCCACCCTGGTGCCCTCGGGAGGCTCCGGAATGGTCGAGATCACCACGTCTCCGCCATCGATGTCTTGGAGCTCGCGACGGTCCTCGAAAAAGAAATGATGATGGTCGGAGATATTGGTGTCGAAGTACGAACACCTGGAATCGACCACGATTTCCCGCACCAATCCGGCCTTGGTGAACTGGTGCAACGCGTTATAGACGGTGGCGAGGGAGATCCTGCAGCCGGACGCCGTGGCCATGAGGTGAAGCTGCACGGCGGTAAAATGGCGGTTGCCGGCGTCGCGAAGCAGCTTGGCCAGCGCCATTCGTTGGCGCGTCGGCCGCAACCCGCATCGCTTCAGGGTTTGCACCACTTCGGTAAAAGGCCGCTCTGTCATCGTTACCGCCATAGTCATCGTCACCGCCATGGTCTTCGACCGCAGCCTCCCAAGGCCTCGCGCCGTTGCCACATATATATCTATAATACATACATGACAGACTAATATAGTGTTTTTTGGAATACATTCAAACTAGGGCACACTCCGGCCAAATGGAATCTATTTGATGGGTGCTCATCATGCGAAGCGTGCATTCGCACGACGCTCCCCGGTGTGCATTGCGGCTGTCGTCCGGGGTCGATCGCCATGGTTTGCGCCGGGGCCGCTTGTGCTATAGTCCGCGGGGAAGGCGGCACCCCGGGCACGTCGGCGGCCGTTTGCGCATGCATGGGGCGGGGCGGCCCTGGGCAATTCAGTGAGGCCCATTTTGACGAAACGGAAAAGCAGTTTCAGCCACGAGGACCTGATCACTTGCGCGCACGGCAAGCTGTTCGGGCCGGGCAACGCACAATTGCCTTTGCCGCCGATGCTGATGTTCGACCGCATCACCAAGATCGTCGAGCGCGGCGGCGGACACGACAAGGGCGAGGTCATCGCCGAGATGGACGTCAAGGACGACCTCTGGTTCTTCCGCTGCCATTTCGACGGCGATCCGGTGATGCCGGGCTGTCTCGGGCTCGATGCGCTGTGGCAGCTCGTTGGTTTTTTCCTCGGCTGGCTCGGCGCCCCCGGCCAAGGCCGCGCGCTTGGCGTCGGCCAGGTCAAGTTCACCGGCATGGTCGAACCCGGCGCCAAACTCCTCCGCTACCACCTCAGCCTGAAGCGGGTGGTCCTGCGCAGGCTCGTCATGGGGATCGCCGACGGCATCATGAGCGTCGACGGCAAGCCGATCTTCGAGGCTCGCGACCTGAAGGTCGGCCTGTTCTCGCAGAAAACGGCCTAGGGCCGATCCCGGCATGCGGCGGGTTGTCGTCACCGGCCTGGGCATCGTTTCCAGCATCGGCAACAACACCGCCGAGGTCACCCGGTCGCTGAAGGCGACGCGTTCGGGAATCCGGTTCTCGGAGACCTACAAGGAACTCGGTTTCCGCAGCCACGTTCACGGCGCCATCGACATCGACATCGACGCCGCCATCGACCGCAAGCTGCGCCGCTTCATGGGTGATGGCGCGGCCTACAACTACATCGCCATGGAGCAGGCGATCGCCGATGCCGGGCTCGAGGAGCGAGACATTTCCAACCAACGCACCGGGCTCGTCATGGGTTCCGGCGGGCCGTCGACGTCGAACCAGGTGGCGGCCGCCGACATCACCCGCGAGAAGGGGCCGAAGCGGGTCGGCCCCTATATGGTGCCCCGCGCGATGTGCTCGACGAACTCGGCCAATCTGGCGACCGCGTTCCGCATCAAGGGCCTCAGCTATTCGATCAGCTCGGCCTGTTCGACCTCGGCCCATTGCATCGGCAACGCGGCCGAGCTGATCCAACTTGGCAAGCAGGACCTGATGTTCGCCGGCGGCGGCGAGGAACTGCACTGGACGCTGAGCGTCATGTTCGACGCCATGGGAGCGCTGTCGAGCAAGTTCAACGACAGGCCCGAGGCCGCGTCGCGCGCCTACGACCGCGACCGCGACGGGTTCGTCATCTCCGGCGGCGGCGGCACCGTGGTGCTGGAGGAGCTCGAATACGCCCGCGCCCGGGGCGCCAAGATCTATGGCGAACTGGTCGGCTATGGCGCGACCTCGGACGGCGTCGACATGGTGGCGCCCTCCGGCGAGGGCGCGGCGCGGTGCATGCGCCTGGCGATCCAGGGAATCGGCGATACCCCGGTCGATTATATCAACGCCCACGGCACCTCGACCCCGGTCGGCGACATCACCGAACTCGACGCCGTCCGCGAGGTCTTCGGCGACCACCCGCCCAAGATCTCGTCGACCAAGTCGCTGGCCGGCCATTCCCAGGGCGCGACCGGCGTTCACGAGGCGATCTATTCGCTGCTGATGATGGAACACGGCTTCCTCGTCGCCTCGGCGAATATCGACAATCTCGACCCCGGTGCCGAGGGCATGCCGATCGTGCGCACTGTCGAGGAAGGGGTCGTCGTCGACTGCTTGATGTCGAACTCGTTCGGCTTCGGCGGGACCAACGCCTCCCTGGTGTTCAAGAAGTTCGCTGGCTGAGGGACCGGCGATGACCAGCGCCCAGGGCCTGATGACCGGCAAGCGCGGCCTTATCATGGGCGTCGCCAATGAGCGCTCGATCGCCTGGGGCATTGCCCGGGC
>JAPUGG010000017.1 GCA_027292975.1 Alphaproteobacteria bacterium
CGGCCGGAAATCGGCGTTGAGCACCAGGGTGGGGCAGCTTTCGGGCGATGCCAGCAAGTGATTCTCCTGAAACCTTTGGGCCGCGCGCCATTGCGGCCCCACTGCCTACACCGAATTCCGCCCACGCGCAAGGCGGGAGCCCCCTCAAGCGCCCGCCACCCGGGCCAGGAAGGCCGCCGCCAGCGCCAGCGCCGCATCGTCGATGCCGTGGCCAAGCCCATCGAGAAGATGGCTAACCACCGGAACCCCCGCGCCCGAAAGCGCCTCTTGGGCCACCGTCGCCGAGGCCACCGGCACCAGCGCGTCGTCGGCGCCATGGATGATGCAGACCGGCGGACGGCAGCGGATTTCCCGGCCCAAGGCCTCGGGGGCGATCAACGCGCCGGAAAAACAGAGGATGGCGGCGGGCGCCACTTCGCGGCGCAGGCCGAGGTAAAGCGCCGTCATGGCACCTTGGGAAAAGCCGGCCAGGATCAGCCGCTCGGGCCCCAGGCCCAGGCCCGCCAGCCCTTCGTCGATAAAGGCGCTAACATCCACCGCGGCGCGGCGCACGCCCGCTTCCCGGGCCTCGGCGCCGTGGTCCCCGAGGCTGAACCATTGGCGGCCCATGGGCGCCATGTCGCAGGGCTCGGGCGCGTCGGGGGCGATGAAGCGCGCCTTGGGCAGGGCCTCGGCCAACAGCGGCGCCAGGGCGATCAGGTCGGCTCCGGAAGCGCCTAGGCCGTGCAACAGGATAAAGAGGTGTTCGGGGCGATCGCCGCTGGGCGGCCCGAAACCGGGCCCGGTCAATCGGCGGGGGGCGGGCACTTTCGACACCTCGGACAAGACGGTCTCCCTTGACGAACTTGGGGGCGGCGGTCACATTCTAGCGGCGGGCATCGCCGACCGGTACCCGCCCATTTGGCAGCGCGAGGGCGCAGGGGAACATGACCACGGCCGAGCAGACCGGCATCACCGACGGCTTCACGGTGGCGGGCGGCAGGGCGGCGCTGGCCGCCGGGTTGGAGGCCGCCGAGACCGTCCTCGCCACGGCGCGCGCGCGCCTCGGCACGACTATCGGAGAGGCCGGCGCGGAAGCGCTCGATGCCCATCAGTTCGCCGCCCACGGGCTGGCCTGGATGGCGACCATTGTGGAGGCATTGCGCCAGACCCTCGCCTGGGTCGACCGCTTGGCCTCCGGTGGGCGCCTGGGCGCGCTCGAATCGCTGATCGCCCAGGCCGCGTTCGGTGAGTATCTCGGCCAGATGGCGGGCGGCATCCCGCTGTCCCAGGGCGAGATCGTCCGCCCCGCCGATCTCGGCCTGGACCGCCAAGACCTCGACCCCCTCGATGCTCCCGGGCCCCGCGCCCTGATGGAAGGGGGCAACACCATCGGCGTGCGCCGGCGCTTAGCTAAGCTGGTCGCAGACGGGCAATTCGGCGATTGGGGGCTCGATGACGTCACCCATGACCTGGTGCGCGAACAGTTCCGCCGGTTCGCCGACGAGCGCATCGCGCCTTACGCCAACGGCTGGCATTTGGAAAACGCGCTGATCCCCGACCAGCTGCTTGGCGAGATGGCGGGGCTGGGCATCTTCGGCCTCACCATCCCGGAGGACTACGGCGGGCTCGACATGGGGCGCGAAGCGCTGTGCATCGTCACCGAGGAACTGTCGCGCGGTTACCTCGGCGTGGGCTCGCTCCCCACCCGGACCGAGATCGCCGCCGAGCTGATCCGCAATTCCGGCACCGAGGACCAGAAATCGCGTTTCCTGCCGGGGATCGCTTCGGGCGAGATCATCCCCACCGCGTCGTTCACCGAGCCTGATAGCGGTTCCGACCTGGCATCCATTTCCACCCGCGCTGTTCTAGACGGCGAGGTCTATCGCGTCACCGGTCAGAAGACCTGGGTGACCCATGGCGCGCGCTCCGACCTGATGACGCTCCTGGTTCGCACCGATCCGGACGCGCCCGGCTGGCGCGGGCTTTCCATGATGCTCGCGGTCAAGCCCCGGGGCAGCGCCGCCCAACCCTTCCCGGCGCCGGGCATGAGCGGCAGCGAAATCGAGGTGCTGGGCTATCGCGGCATGCGCGAATACGAGATCAGTTTCGACGGGTTCGAGGTGGAATCCCGCAACCTGCTGGGCGGCGCCGAGGGCGAGGGCTTCAAGCAGTTGATGCAGACCTTCGAGACCGCCCGCATCCAGACCGCGGCGCGCGCCAACGGGGTCGCCCAGAACGCCCTGGAATTGGCCCTCACCTACGCCCAAGAGCGCCGCCAGTTCGGCAAACCCATCGCCGCCTTCGACCGGATCGCCGGGCGTATCGGCTGGATGGCGGTGGAAATCATGGTCTCGCGCCAGCTTACTTTCTTCGCCGCGCGGCTGAAGGACCAAGGCCGGCGCTGCGATGCCGAGGCCGGCATGGCCAAGCTGTTCGGCGCGCGCGTCGCCTGGGCCGCCGCCGATAGCGCGGTGCAGATCCATGGCGGCAACGGCTACGCGCTGGAATTCCCGGTCAGCCGGCTTTTGGTGGATGCCCGCATCCTCAACATTTTCGAGGGCGCGGCGGAGATCCAGGCCCATGTCATCGCCCGCGCCCTGCTGGCCGAGAGCAATTGAGGGGTGGCCCATGAAAGCGGCGATCCCCTGGCTGATCTCCCTGGCCGCGCTGGCCACCGCGGGCGTGTTGGTGGCGGGCATCGTCAACATGTTCCGTAAACACCAGGACCCGCGGCGCGCCAATCGGTTGATGCGCTGGCGGGTCGGTCTCCAGGCGGCGGCGGTGGCGCTGTTGGTGGCGTTGCTGATCTTCGTCGGGCGGTGAAGCCGCCATGGTCAGGCTCACCCGCATCTATACCCGTGGCGGAGATCAAGGGGAGACCTCGCTCGGCGACGGCAAGCGGGTCGCCAAGGACGATCTCCGGGTCGCCGCCTACGGCACCGTGGACGAAGCCAACGCCGCCATCGGCGTCGCCCGCGGCCACCTCCCCGGCGATGCCGGTGACATGGCGGGCCGCATCCAGGACGACCTGTTCGACCTGGGCGCCGACCTCTGCGTGCCTAAGGACGGGGCCAGGGGCGAGCAGGCGGGCAAGGAACCGCTCCGCGTCAGCGCCGCCCAGGTGGCGCGCCTGGAGGCCGAGATCGACCGCATGAACCAAAGCCTCGCGCCGCTCGACTCCTTCATCGCCCCCGGCGGCACCCAGGGCGCGGCCCATCTCCATCTCGCCCGCACCGTGGTGCGCCGCGCCGAACGGCTGATGGTGCGCCTCGCCCGGGCCGAGGGCGAGGCGGTGAACCCACACGCACTCAGCTACATCAACCGCCTGTCGGACCATCTTTTCGTGCTGGCCCGCCACGTCAACGACGGGGAAGGCCCGGACATCCTGTGGCGGCCCGGCGCCAACCGCTGAGCGGACGGCCGGAGACCGCCCGCAGCCCGTTGACCGGGCCCGCAACCGGCACTACCTTGCCCCGGCGATTTTAGGCTCCCCGGAAGGAGAAATATGAAAATCCTGGTCGCCGTCAAGCGCGTCATCGACGCCAATATCAAGGTCAGGGTCCGCCATGACGGCAGCGGTGTAGAGACCGCCAACGTCAAGATGGCCATGAACCCGTTCTGCGAAATCGCCGTGGAGGAAGCGGTGCGCATGGCCGAGGAGGGCATCGCCGACGAAGTGGTGCTGGTTTCCGCCGGCCCCGGCCCGGCCAAGGAGACGCTCCGCACCGGCCTCGCCATGGGGGCCGACCGGGCCATCCATATCGTCACCGAGGAAACCCTGGAACCGCTCGCCGTCGCCAAGCTGCTGGCCGCGGTGGCGGCGCGCGAAGACCCCGGCATGATCCTGCTCGGCAAGCAGGCCATCGACGACGATTGCAACCAGACCGGCCAAATGCTGGCGGCCCTGCTGGGCTGGTCCCAGGGCACCTTCGCCTCCAAGATCACCATCGACGGCGACACCATTACCGTCACCCGGGAGGTGGACGACGGGCTCGAGACCGTGGCGCTGACCAGGCCCGCCGTGGTGACCACGGATTTGCGCCTCAATGAGCCGCGCTATGCCACCCTCCCCAACATCATGAAGGCCAAGAAGAAATCCATCGATCCCCTGACCCCCGACGAGCTCGGCGTCGATATCACGCCCCGGCTCGAGGTGCTGAGGGTTACGGACCCGCCGGCGCGGGAGGCCGGCATCAAGCTGGACACGGCGGCGGAGCTGGTGGACAAGCTGGTCAACGAAGCGGGGGTGCTGTGATGGCGGTCCTGGTCATCGCCCAACACGCAAACGCAGCGCTGGCGCCGGCCAGCCTCGCCACCATTACCTGCGCCTTGGAAATCGGCGCCAAAGGTGGCGGCGAGGTGACCGTGGTGGTGGCGGGCCGGGACTGCCGGGCAGCGGCCGATGAGGCGGCCGCGCTGGACGGTGTCGCCAAGGTCTTGATCTCGGACCATGGCATGTACGAGAACGCCTCGGCGGAGGCCCTGGCGGCGCTCATCGAACCCTTGGCCGTCGATTACGGGCATATCCTTTATCCCGCCACCACCTATGGCAAGAACGCCGCCCCGCGCCTCGCCGCTTTGGTCGACAGCCAGCAGGTCTCCGACATCCAGGCGGTGATCGATGCGGAGACCTTCGTGCGGCCCATCTATGCCGGTAACGCCCTCGCCACCGTGCGTTCCAAGGACGCGGTCAAGGTCATCACCGTGCGCGCCACCGCCTTCGAGAAGGCCGCCCCGGGTGGCACGCCGGCCAGGGTGGAAGATCTGGCGCCGGCGGCCGCCGACGGGCTTTCCAGATTCGTCGGCGCCGAGCACTCGGCTTCCGCGCGGCCGGAGCTGACCTCGGCCCGGGTGGTGATATCCGGCGGGCGCGGCATGCAGAGCGGCGACAACTTCGCACTGCTGGAGGAAATCGCCGATCAGCTGGGTGCCGCCGTCGGCGCCTCGCGGGCGGCGGTCGACGCGGGCTTCGTGCCCAACGATTTCCAGGTCGGCCAGACCGGCAAGATCGTCGCCCCCGAGCTTTACATCGCCGTCGGCATTTCCGGCGCCATCCAGCACCTGGCCGGAATGAAGGACTCCAAGGTCATCGTCGCCATCAACAAGGACGAGGACGCGCCCATCTTCCAGGTCGCCGATTACGGCATCGTCGGCGACCTGTTCGAGGTCCTGCCCCAACTCAAGGCGGCGCTCGCCGCCGCCAAACAGGGCTGAGCCCGGGCATGCCGCCATGAATGGGGAATCGCCGCGCCGCTTGGGACCGATCCGCAATCTGGGACCGCTTTCCGGTCCCCTGATCGCCTTCGGCGGGCCGCTCGGCAATATCGACGCGCTCAAAGCCCTTCTGATTGAGGCGCGCGCCTTGAAGGTGCCACCGGAAAACATGATTTGCACCGGCGACGTCGCCGCCTATTGCGCCGATCCCGCCCCTTGCGTTGAGACCTTGCGCGCCGCAAACGTCCGGGTGGTGATGGGCAATTGCGAGGAATCGCTGGCCGCGGACGCGCAAGATTGCGGCTGCAATTTCATCGCCGGCAGCACCTGCGATGCTCTCGCCGGCGCCTGGTACCAATTCACCCGCGCCCGAATGACCGCCCCGGACCGGGCCTGGATGGCGGCACTGCCGCGCGGCCTGAGTTTCACCATGGGCGGCGTCAAGCTCGCCGTCATTCATGGCGGAGCGCGCAAAATCAACCGCTACCTTTTCGCCAGCGACCGCCGGGCCCTGGCGCAAGAGATGGGCGCACTGGACGCCGATGTGGTGATCGCCGGCCATTCGGGCCTGCCGTTTACCACCGATATCGGCGACGGCCTGTGGCACAATCCCGGCGCCTTGGGCCTGCCCGCCAATGACGGCACGCCCAGGGTCTGGTACGCGCTGATCACCGCCGCCGCGGGCGAGATCACCATCGCCCGGCGGCCGCTCGACTACGATTACCGCGCCCAGGCACGGAAAATGCGCGCCGCCCGCCTGCCCGAGGCCTATGCCCGAGCCATCGAGACCGGGCTGTGGCCCGATACAGCCATCCTGCCCGAGGCGGAAACACGGGCCACCGGCCTAGCCCTTGCCCCGCTCTCCGTGGCTTGGAAATGCTCTAACTTGGTTGGTCCATAAAGAAGCGGACCAGGGCCCGGGCCTCGGGCGCCATCCATTCGGCGGGACCTTCGACACGGCCCACCTCGAAGCCGCGCGCGTCGATCAACACCGTCGTCGGGAACCGGGTGATATTGAAAATGCGCTGGACCTTGCCCCGGGGATCGAGATAGACGGCAAGGGTCTTGAGGCCGATCTCCTGGAAATAGGGCCGCACCGCCTTGAGCCCGGACCGGTCGAGGCTCAGCGCCACCACCTCGAACCGGGGCCCGCCGAGGGTCTCCTGGAGGCGGTCCAGCGCCGGCATTTCACGCCGACAAGGCGCGCACCAGGTGGCCCAGAAGTTGAGCAACACCACCTTTCCCCGGAACCGTGCCAAGCGCACAACCTTGCCCCGGGCATCGGTGAAAGACGCGTCGGGCACTGGCTGGGGGTTTCCCAGCAGGAGGAAGTGTTGTATTTCCCCTCTCACCAGCGGCCCGGCGGCGGGTCCCGGCGCCGGCGGCGGGACCAGGATGCCGGCGACGATTCCGGCGCCGATCAGGCAGAGGCCGGCCCAACGGCGCGGGGCGGCACGAAAAATCTGGTTTTGGAATATCACGTTCACCCCAGGGGTCAGGTGATGGCAAGGAACAAGAATACCAAGGCCGGGCGGCCTGCCAACAGGCTTTGGGGGGGACGCTTCGCGGCCGGCCCGGCCGAGGCCATGGAGCGCATCAACGCCTCCATCGGCTTCGATCGGCGCCTCGCCGCCCAGGACATCGCCACGTCCCGCGCCCATTGCCGCATGTTGATGGCGCAGAAGATCATCCCGGTCAAGGATGGCCGCGCCATTCTCAAGGGACTGGACGTGATCGCCAAGGAAATCGAGAGCGGCCGCTTCAAGTTCCGGGTGGCGCTGGAAGACATCCACATGAACGTGGAAGCGCGGCTGATCGCGTTGATCGGCGATGCCGGCGGACGCCTGCACACGGCACGTTCGCGCAACGACCAAGTGGCGACCGATTTCCGACTTTGGGTGCGTGACGCCATCGACGGGCTCGATGATGCCCTGGCCCGGCTGCAAGGGGCGCTGATCGCGCGCGCCGAACAGCACGCCGCCACCCTGATGCCCGGTTTCACCCACCTCCAGACGGCCCAACCGGTGACCCTCGGCCATCATTTGCTGGCCTATGTCGAGATGTTCGGGCGCGACCGCGGCCGGTTGGGCGACGCCCGGGCGCGGCTCAACGAATGCCCGCTCGGCGCCGCCGCCTTGGCCGGCACCTCTTTTCCCATCGACCGGCGGGCAACCGCCAAGGCGCTCGGCTTCGATAAGCCCATGGCCAATTCCCTCGATGCGGTGTCGGACCGGGATTTCGCCCTGGAATTCCTGTCGGCGGCGGCCATGGCGGCCTCCCACCTGTCGCGCCTGGCCGAGGAGCTGGTGCTCTGGAGCTCCGAGCGGTTCGGTTTCGTGCGCCTGTCCGACGCCTTTACCACCGGATCCTCGATGATGCCCCAGAAACGCAATCCCGACGGGGCCGAACTGGTGCGGGCCAAGGCGGGCCGGGTGGTGGGGGCGCTGATCGCGCTCACCGTGGTCATGAAGGGGCTGCCCCTGGCCTACGCGAAGGACCTGCAGGAAGACAAGGAACCGGTGTTCGAGGCGGCCGATACCCTGGCGCTGGCGCTCGAAGTGATGTGCGGCATGATCGCCGACATGACGGTGGCCGAAGACGCCATGAAAGCGGCCGCGGACGGCGCTTACGCGACGGCGACGGATCTCGCCGACTGGCTGGTGCGCGAGGCCGGGCTCACCTTCCGCGCCGCCCACGGCGTCTCTGGGCAAATCGTGCGCCTTGCCGAAAGCAAGGGCGTCCGGCTCGACGAGGTGGGCCTCGCGGAAATGCGCAAGATCGAACCGAGGATCACCAAGGCGGTGTTCGGTGTCCTTGGGGCGGAGCGCTCGGCGGCGAGCCGCACCAGCCTCGGCGGAACGGCGCCACGCCGCGTGCGGGCCGCCGTCAGGCAAGCCCGCAAGCGATTCCTCTAAGGTATTTTCCTGCGAAATTGAACCATTTGGCCCGGAAATGCCCTAGTGTGCGGGGCAACGGTGAGCACCACCCACCATGACGACGAGAGCCACGGGCGGGCATGACCATGGCAAGGAATGACGGACACGCGACCAAGGCAACGCGCTGGGCAGGGGTGGTCGCCGCCGCGGCAATAGTGCTTTGTCTCGGGCTTTCGCTTTCGGCCTGCGGCAAGCGGGGCGACCCCGAGCCGCCGCCGGGCGCAAAGGAGAGTGATTACCCGCGCCCTTACCCGGCCCCCAAGAGCTACTGACCCCTCCAACCCGCGTCCCGCCGATCGGGGCCGGCCCTTCCGGCAGACAGGCCATGGATCACTTCACCTACATCGATGGGCAATTGCACGCCGAAGGCGTGCCCTTGACCCGCATCGCGGAGGAGGCGGGAACGCCCACCTATATCTATTCCACGGCGACCCTGATCCACCATTACCGCGTCTTCGCCGATGCTTTCGCCGGCCAGAACGCCACCATCTGTTACGCGATCAAGGCCAATTCCAATCAGGCCGTGATCACCACCCTGGCACGCCAGGGGGCGGGCGCCGACGTGCTCTCGGAAGGCGAGCTGCGCCGCGCCCTTGAGGCCGGCGTGCCGGCCGCGAAGATCGTCTTTTCCGGAATCGGCAAGTCACGCCGCGAAATCGCCCTGGCGCTGGAGGCGGGAGTCGGTCAGATCAACGTCGAATCCGAGCCCGAATTGGAGCTTATTTCCGCCCTCGCCCAGGCGCGCGGTGCCACGGCGCCCATCGCCGTTCGCGTCAATCCCGATGTCGATGCCAAGACCCACGAAAAAATCACCACCGGGCGCAAGGAGAATAAATTCGGCATCGACTTGGCCCAAGCGCCGGAAATTTACGCCCGGGCCGCCGCCCTGCCCGGCATCGAGGCGGTGGGCGTGGCCGTCCATATCGGTTCCCAGCTGACCGAGCTCGGCCCTTTCGGCGATGCCTTCACCCTGGCGGCGGAGCTGGTGGAAACCCTGCGCGGTGCGGGCCACGATATCCGCAGGCTCGACCTCGGCGGCGGCCTCGGCATTCCCTACCGGGACGAAACCCCGCCGGTGCCAGCGGACTATGCCGCCCTGGTGAGGGAGACCACCGGGCATCTGGGCGTCGAGCTGGTGCTCGAGCCCGGCCGCCTGATCGCCGGCAATGCCGGGATCCTGCTGACCCGGGTGTTCTATGTGAAAAAGGGCACGGCGAAAAGCTTCGTGGTGGTGGACGCGGGCATGAACGACCTCATGCGGCCCGCGCTCTATGACGCCTGGCACGGCATCGTTCCGGTGGCGGAGCCCGCTATGGGCGCGCCCACCGCCGCCGTCGACGTGGTCGGACCGGTCTGCGAGACAGCGGATATTTTTGGCCATGATCGCATTCTTCCCATGCTAGAATGCGACGATCTTCTGGCGATCCGGTCGGCGGGCGCCTATGGCGCGGTCATGGCGTCGACCTACAATTCCCGGCCGCTGGTGGCGGAAGTGCTGGTCAAGGATGACGCCTTTGCGGTCATCCGGTCCCGTCAGGACGTGGCGGAGTTGTTGGGGATGGACCGGATTCCCGAGTGGTTGGGCGACAAATCCAAATAACCGGGCGCCGGCACCCAGACCCCGAGCCCGGACCTTGAGGGAGGAAAAGGAGGAGTCGGCAACTGCGCCGCCCAAGGGCTGCGCGGGCGAGGTCGGGCATGTCATGAACGCCGATCGAGAACAAATGGACCCCAACGTTGCCGACGCCGTTTCCGAGGAAACCGCGCGGGAGCTCAAGCATCTCGGCTGGAAGCTGGCGCTGGCCCGCGCCGCGCTGGCCTGGGAACGGCTATGGCCGGCCCTTTGGCCCGCCGCCGGAATCGGTGGCGCCTTTCTCGCCCTGGCCCTGTTCGACGTGCTGCCCGGGCTGCCCATCTGGCTCCATGGCGGCATTCTCGCCCTCTTTGCCGGGGCCTTGGCCATCGCGCTCTGGCATGGGGTCCGCGCCCTGGCCCTCCCCGGAATCTCCGCCGGCCAAAGGCGGATCGAAAACACCACGGGGCTTCTCCACCGCCCGCTGACGGCGTTGCGCGACCGCCTGGCGTCGGGTACAGACGACCCCGCGGTGCGAAACCTGTGGCGCCTCCATCGGCTCAGGACCATCGAAAAAATCCGCGGCCTCAGGATCGGTTTCCCGTCGCCGGGTCTGGCGCGACGGGATCCCCTGGCCCTGCGCGGGCTGTTGATCGTCATATTGGTGATCGCCATGACCATCGCCTGGGGCGATGGCGCCAACCGGTTCGCCCGGGCCCTGGCGCCGGGCATCGGCGGTGTCGTCAAAGGGCCCGCGGTGGTGGACATTTGGATCACGCCCCCCGCCTATACCGGAGTCGCGCCGATCTTCCTGACCGCCGGCAAGGAACGCCGCGACAAGGGCACGCCGGCGTCCCTGCTGGCATCGGCGGGCGGATTCGCGGCGGCTGCCCGCATCAAGGGCCCCATCGCCATACCCGAAGGCTCGACGGTGCTGGCCCAGCTGTCCGGCGGCTGGGGCATACCGCAAATCGTGATCGGCGCCAAGGAGACCGAATTCAAGATCGTGGCCGAGGGCACCTATAAGCTGTCCGCGACCATGGAGGTGGCCCCCAACGTCAAGCAGATCAAGGTCACCCAGGGCGGCCGCGAGATCGGCATCTGGCCGGTGTTCCTGGTCGCCGACCAGCCGCCGGCGGTGAGCTTCGGGGAGACCCCCAGAGGCTCGGCCCGCGGCGCCCTTCGCGTCGATCTCGAAGGCAGCGACGATTACGGCTTCGCCGAGGCCAAGCTGATGATCCGCAGGGTCCGGATGGGCGGCGAGGAGGTCAGCGAGGTTATCCCCGGCCTCACCAAGCCCAAGTCGGGGGAGACGGAAAATGACAGCGACGGCAAGGCCGGTCGAAAGGCGGCCATGCTGGCCAAGCTGAATGTCGTCAAGGTCCTGGGGCTGCCGCTGCCCGGCTCCAACATCAAGGACCTCAAGGCAACCAGCTATCACGACCTGACCGCCCACCCCTGGGCCGGATTGGAGGTCCATATGCAGGTGGTCGCCAAAGATGCGGCGGGCCAGCACGGGGTCAGCGATTCGGTCACCATCACCCTACCCGAACGGCGCTTCCGGCACCCCGTTGCCCGCGCCCTTGTGTTGTTGCGCAAGCGCCTCGCACGGGACCCGGCGACGCGGGACGAGGTGTGGGAGGAGCTGGCCAATCTCGGCACCATCCCCGGCGCCTACGACGGCGACACGGTGGTGTTTCTTTCGATCCAGATCATGGCCCGGAGGCTTGCTCGCGATGGCAGTTTCGACGCCATCGCCGACGTTCAGGAAATGTTGTGGGAGACCGCGCTCTGGCTCGAGGACGGGAAACTGTCCCAGGCCGAGCGGCGGCTCCGGGAAATCCAGAAAAGGCTCATGGAAGCGCTCAAGAACAAGGCGGGCAACGCCGAAATTCAAAAGCTGATGCGCCAACTCGAACAGGCCATGGCCCAGTTCATGCGCGAGATGATGAAGGGTCTCAAGAACCTGCCCAATTGGGCCCGGCCCTTCGATCCCAACAACCGCATGTTGTCGGCCCAGGATCTGCAGCGCCTGCTCGACCGGGCGCGGGAACTGGCCCTGACCGGCAATCTCGATGCCGCGCGGCAACTGCTGTCGATGCTGCGCGAAATGCTGGAAAACCTACGTTCGGGCCGCTTCGCCATGGGCCGCGGGCGGGGCCGGGGCCAGTCCCAGGCCTGGCGGATGCTCCAGGAACTCCAAGACATGATGCGGCGCCAGCAGGAATTGATGGACCAAAGCCATCGCCAGTCCCGGCAAGGCATGGGCCGGGGCCAGGGGCCATCGACCAAGGAGGGCGCCCGCAAGCAGGGCGATCTGAAAAAGCGCCTTCAGGACTTGCTGCGCCGCTTCGGCGAAATGATGGGCAAGGTGCCGAAATCCCTGGGTGATGCCGAACTGGCCATGCGCGAGGCGCTGGAAGCGCTCCGCAAGAGCCGCCCCGGCGAGGCCGTTGGTCCCCAAGGCAAGGCCTTGGAGAACCTGCGCCGGGGCCTCGGCCAAATGGCCCAGCAGTTCATGCGCCGCTTCGGCCGCGGCCGCGGCCGTGGGCGTGGGCGTGGGATGTTCGGCCGGCGGCCGGGCCATATCCCCTTCGCTTACGATCCGCTCGGCCGCCAGCTTCCCAATACCGGGATGATGTCGGCCGACGACGTCGATATCCCCGACGAGACGGAAACGCAGCGGGCCTGGGAAATCCTCCAGGAATTGCGCCGCCGCGCCGGCGAAGTCGGCCGCCCCGATCTGGAAATGGATTATCTGGAACGGTTGCTGCGCCGGTTCTAGAGCACTTTCCGGCCAAATGGAACCATTTGACCGGAAGATCCTCTAGGCGCGACGCTCCGCCCCGCCGCCGTTAATTCAGCTTGCCGCTGTCCTTGAGCACCGTAGTGACGGCATCGGTAATCTCACGCAAGGTAAAGGGCTTGGCGATGACCTCATGAATGAGGGCGTCGAGATTGTGCGCCCTTTGGCGCTCCAGGGCATATCCCGACATCAACAGGATGGGCAGGTCCGGATTGTCTCGGGCCACTTTCAAGGACAAGGCGATGCCGTCCATGCGCGGCATCACGATGTCGGTCAGCAACAGGTCGAACTCGCCGCCCGCCAGCGCCGACAGGGCCTGAAGCCCGTCTTCCACGGCGGTGACCGAATGGCCGCCATGATCGAGCGCCCGGCACACGAATTCGCGCAGGGCACGTTCGTCTTCGGCAACCAGAATCCGAGCCATATCCGCTATTTTCCCTTACCGGAGAAATCGACGCTCAGCGCCGCGGCGGCGGCCGGTGGATTTTGGAACCTTGTGACGAAGCGCGCGGTCTCGCCCGGCAACAGGCGGTCCTGGTCGGCTGAAAACGTCCAATTGGCGAGTTCGCGGGCATCGGCCGCGCGAATCCAGGCTTGCAGTTGGGGCAGGTCGCGGACTTCATCGGAGATATTGGTGACCTTGCCCTTTAAGACGAGGATGGTGCGCCCGCCCTTGATCGCCTGATCATGGCTGACGACCTCGATTTTCAACCAGGATTTTGGCCCGGCGCTAGAGAAGCCGATCGCCATATAGAAGCGTTGGGCCGGAGGCCAGGCGCGGGTGATGGACTCCTGCGCAAGGGCTCCGACGACGATAATCGCGGCGACCACCGTGACGAGAGCCGCCCAGCCCATGGCGCCGCCACGCTTTTCCTCAGGCGCCGCGGGGGCATCGTGGACCAGAGGTGCTTCGAGGTCGACGGGCTGGGGAAAATCCTGCGGCGGCTTTTCCGTCCACAGATTGCCGCAGGCGGTGCATCGCACCCGGCGCCCCTTCGGTCCGAACTGCGCTGGCTCGACCTTGTAACGGGTCTTGCAGGAGGGGCAGTTGATGATCATGGATGCGAACTCCAGATGGGCGCAGGCATGGCTTTCCCGCAACATCGAGTCTTATAAGTGCTGGATCGGGTCATGGCAAGCGGCGGGGCAAGGGCCCGGCGCCCCTCCATGGAGGAGTGCGGAGTATGACAATTTCTCCCCCACCCGAGAGCATTTCCGGGCCAAATTGAACCATTTGACCGGGATGATTTTACCCCAAGGCTAGGCGCGTGTCGCACGGCGATGCCAAGCATCGGCGAAGATGCGCAACGACGCC
Source organism: Alphaproteobacteria bacterium (assembly GCA_027292975.1). Classification (GTDB taxonomy): domain Bacteria; phylum Pseudomonadota; class Alphaproteobacteria; order SMXQ01; family SMXQ01; genus SMXQ01. The sequence continues at coordinate 13,827 of JAPUGG010000017.1, forward strand.
TTGGGGTCAAAGCACCCGGCCTACGGTGGGATAAATCGGCCCCCAGGGTGCGTTGCGGCCCTCGCCCGATACACCGCATCGCGCGTCATGCGAAGCGTGCATCCGCACGACGGACCGCGTCTGCCCTGAAAACCGATTAGCGCCCATCAAATTGGTCCAATTAGGTCGGATAGTGCTCTAATTAGAGGTCGAGGAGCCCGGCTTTCTTGGCGGCGAACGCGGGGATGCCGGTGCGCTCGATTCCGAGGGCGCCGAGCTGCTCGTCATTGAGCCCGCTCATGGCCTCGTAGATGTTGCGGGCGGCGATGGCGCTGCGAAGCGCCTTGGGCACCTTCGTGCCGAACAAGGTGATGACCCGCGTGATCAGGCGCGCTTCCTCCTGGAAGGGCAGTTCGGGCAGGCCCGGGGTAAGGCCCGGGGTAAGGATTGAATGGTC
>JAPUGG010000170.1 GCA_027292975.1 Alphaproteobacteria bacterium
CCGCGCCGGGATAGATGTGAAACGGAACTTCCGGGTAGCGGGCGCGGAACCGGGCCACCTTTTGCGGGCTCAGCGCGGTATCCAGCGCCCCCACATGGCATTCGATGGGGCAGTGGCCGTCCTCGTCCATGTAGCGCGTCATTTCGCCGCCGTAATAGGCGACGGCGCAGGCGAAGGTGCCGCGGCAGGCCGCCAGCCAGGCCAGCGAGCCGCCGAAGCAGAATCCAAGGATGCCGACCCGGCCCGCGTGGGCCACGGCGTCGCGCGCGGCCTCCAGGTCGGCCATCGCCTTGGACCAGTCGTAATTGCGGTAGAGCGCCTTGGCGCGGCGGTTGCCTTGCTCGTCGTAGTCGATGATCAGCCCCGGTTCCAGCCGGTCGTAGAGCCTGGGCGCGATGGCGAGATAGCCCTTGGCCGCGTAATCGTCGACGACGCCGCGAAGGTAGCTATTGACCCCGTACATTTCCTGGGCGATGACCAGGCCGCCCTTGATCGCGTAATCGGGTTCCGCTTGCCAGGCGCCGAGCCGGTGGCCGTCGGCGGCGGTGATGTCAATCCAAGTTCCCATGGCGTGTCTGCGCCGGGTCGCGCGCTAACCGTCCCGGTACAGGTTTAGGATCAAAGACCGCGTCAGTTTGGCGACCACCCGGCGGCGGTAACCGGGTGGGGAGAAGGTGGAGTTCATGGGCTGAATCTGCTTGGCGATGAGCGCGTCCAAACCTTGTAGCATGGCCTCATTGGGTGGCCCGCCCGTCAACCCTTCGGTGCCTTCGACGGCCAAAGGCATGGAATTGGTGCCGGTCAAGGCGACCCGCAAATCAGTGATGGCCTCATCCTCGCGCCGCAGGCCCACGGCCACGCCGGCCAGGGGAAAGTCGATGGCGGACCGCACATGGGACTTGGCGTAACCGGTCCTAAAGCCGTCGCTCGGGGCCGGAACACGCACCGCGGCGATCATTTCGTCGGGCTTCAGCAAAAGATAGTCGATGCCGTCATCTTGGTAAATCTCCGTCAGCGGGACGATCCGAACGCCGGACTTTGAGGCGATCTCGACCTCGGCGCCGAGGACCATGAACGCCGGCGCCAGGTCGCCCGAGAACGCGGCGAAGCAATGGCTGCCCTTGGGCGCGACGTAACACACGTCACCCTTTGACTTGAGGCAGTAGTCGTTGGCCCGCCGCCACCATTCGCTCTGGTTATAGAAAACGCAGCGGGTGTCCAAGCAGAGATTGCCGCCCACCGTGCCGACCTGGCGATGGGTGCTGGCGGCGATCCCGCCCGCCGCCTGTTTGAGGCCGACATAGGCGGTGCGCACGCGTTCATGGTTGGCCAGTTCGGCCAAGGTTACCGCCGCGCCGATCCTGAGGCCGCCATCAAGGGATTCGATGGCCCGCATCTCGGCGATGCCGGCAAGGTCGATGACGGTCGGCGGCGCCACGATGCCGCGCCGGATATTAGGGATTAGATCGGTGCCGCCGGCGAGGAAACGGGAGCCCGGTTCCGCCGCCCGGATGGCCACCGCCTCGGCCACCGTGGTCGGCCGCGCGGTACGAAATTCCGGCATGAACTCCATCAGGCGGCGTCCCCTATCCCCGGCTGATCCCGGCGCGCCTCCCGGGCGCTCCGGACCATGGCAGTGATCACCCGATCGGGGGTGATCGGGGTCTCGTGCAAGCGCAAGCCGATAGCGTCGGCGACGGCATTGGCGACCGCCGGAATGACCGCGGCCAGCGCACCCTCGCTGGCTTCCTTGGCGCCGAAGGGACCGTTGGGATCGATGCTCTCGATGAGCTCCACTTCGATGTGCGGCGACTCGACGATGGTCGGCACCCGGTAGTCGAGCATGTTGGGGGCCAACGGCAGGCCATTGAAATAGCGGATCTCCTCGCTCAACGCTTGTCCCAGGCCCATCCACACCGCACCCTGGATCTGGCCCTCGCAGGCCAGGCGGTTCAGCGCATAGCCGCAATCATGGGCGACCCAGACCTTTTCCACCGTGACCAGCCCGGTGTCCGCATCGACATCGACCTGGGCCGCGACGGCGGCATAGGAATAGGCCATGGAAGGCCCGACGCCGGCGCCGCGATAGCGGCCGCCCTGGTGCGACCGGGGAACGGTGAAGGTGCCCTTGACGGTGATGGTGCCCTCATGGGCCACCGCTTCGGCGACCACTTCCTTGAAAGACAGGCCCGGGCCCTGTCCACCGCGGACACGGTAAATCTCACCCAGGCACTCGATATCATCCGCCTTGGCGTCGAGTTTGCGCCCGGCCGCTGCTGAGAGCACGCCCTTGAGCTTTTCCGCCGCCTCGATGGCGGCGTTGCCGACCATGAAGGTCACCCGCGAGGAATAGGACCCATTATCCTTGGGCGTGATCCGGCTGTCATTGGCGATCACCGAGACCCGGTCGAGATCGAGCTTGAGCACTTCGCCGACCAGCTGGGCCAGCACGGTATCGGATCCCTGGCCGATATCGGCGGCCCCGGTCAGCACCGTGACGCCGCCATCGAAGTCGAGTTTGAGGTTGACCACCGCATGGGGCTCGCCGGTCCAGTGCACCGGTTTTGCCGCGCCGCTGACATAATGGGAACACGCCAGGCCAAGGCCCTTGCCCTTGGGCAGGTTGGAGCGCCGATGCGCCCAGCCGGACGCTTGCTCGACCCAGTCGAGGCATTCGGGCAGGCCGTAGGATTCGATCATCAAACCGTTGATGGTCTCAATCGGCGCCTCCAGCAGGTTGTGGCGCCTGATCTCGAAGGGATCGAGGCCGAGCTCGTCAGCCATGAGATCGAGCAAAGATTCGAAGGCGTAGCGGACATTGACGGTGCCATGGCCACGCATGGCCCCACAGGGCGGCGTGTTGGTGTAGACGCGATAGCCGTCGAACTTGACCGCCGGAATGTCGTAAATCGCGTTCAAGAGCGCGCCCGAATAGAGGATCGTCACGATTCCATATCCCCCATAGGCACCGCCGGCCTGCGTGGTTTCGCAGGCGCAGGCCGTCATGCGCCCGTCCTTGGTCATGCCGATCTTCACCTTTATGCGCGTGGATGGGCGGCCGCGATGGGTGAGGAAGGTTTCCTCGCGGCTCAACTTCATCCGCACCTTGCCCCGCGCGGCGCGGGCCAGGATACAGGTGATGATCTCGAAATTCAGGGTCTCGCTACGATGCCCGAAGCCGCCGCCGACATGGGGCTTGATGACGCGGACGCGCGAGGTGTCCATGCCCAGGCATTGGGCCACGTGCAGATGGACGTAATAGGGGACCTGGGTGCAGGTATGCAAAATCATGCGGTCGCGCTCTGGGTCGTAGCTGGCGAGCGAGGCATTGGGCTCCATCTGCACCTGGGTCACTTCACCGCAATTAAATACCTCCTCGCGCACGATCTCCGCCGCCTCAAAGCCCGCCTCGACGTCGCCGAACTCATGATGAACGTCGCGCTCCAGGTTGCCTGGCCGATCGTCGTGAAGGTCCACGGCGCCGGGCGCGCGGGCCTTGGCGGGCTCGTAATAGGCGGGAAGCTCCTCCACCTCCATTTCGATCAGGCCGAGCGCGGCCTCGGCCGCGGCCTCGTCCATGGCGGCCACCGCGGCGACCGGTTCACCGCGATAACGCACCTTGTCGCGGGCCATGGGATATTCATTCTGGGCGATCGGCAAAACGCCGAACGGAACGTCGCAATCGTTACCCGTCACGATGGCGATCACGCCGGGCAGCGCCAAGGCCTTCTCCACGTCGAGCTTGATGATCCGAGCGTGGCTATGGGGGCTTCGGAAAATGCGCCCCACCAGGGCGTCATGATGGTCGAGATCGGCGGTGTAGTCGGCCCGCCCGGTTACCTTTTCGATGCCGTCGATCAGCGGCACATGGGCGCCGATGGCACTAGGGCGGGGGGGCGCCTCGGGGGGTGCGCTCATGGGCTGGGCGCCTCGACCGCGTAGCGGACCGATTCGATGATTTTCACGTAGCCGGTGCAACGGCAGATATTGCCGCTAAGCCCCTCACGGATTTGGTCGTCATCGGGGTTGGGGTTGGTCCTCAGCAACCCTTCCGCCGCCATGATCTGGCCGGGTGTGCAATAGCCGCATTGGGAGCCGAGTTTTTCATGGAAGCCGCGCTGCAGGCGCGACATGCGTCCGTTGCTGACGGCGCCTTCGATGGTCTCGATCCGGCGCCCGGCGACCTGATGGGCGAGGGAGATACACGACAGCCTCGGCCGGTCGTCGACCAGCACCGTGCAAGCGCCGCATTCACCGCCGTCGCAGCCCATCTTGGTGCCGGTAAGCCCGCAGATCTCACGCAAGTAGTCGATGAGCAGCACATTGTCGGCCACGGCATCGGCGCGCCGCCGGCCGTTCAAAACGAGGCTCAATATCGATTTCGCCATAATCATCCGTGTCCTATTCGCACATCGTGTGAAAATGGTTATATGTTCGGGTCCCGAACAATTTATTAACATACACCGATTTTGCCATGGGCACAACCGGCCATTGCCGGGTCCATGGAGGCCGGCCGTTGAAGGGCCCTCCAGCCCGTGATAACTTCATCCCATGGCAGTGAATTGTGAAAATTATCGGTCCATCCGGGCGTTGATCGCGGAGCAGGCGGCGCGCTTTCCCGACAAGACCTACGTCTATTCCATCGAGCAAGAAAAAAGCCTGACCTATGGCGAGCTCAATGGTCTGGGAAACCGGATGGCGGCCTATTTCCGGGATCGCGGTATTGTGGCCAACGATCGCGTTCTCTTGCTTTCGGAGAACTCGTTGGAATTCATGGCGATCTTCTTGGGCGTCCAGCGCCATGGCGCCACCATCGCCACCGTCAATGTCGAAATTAACCGTGATCATATCGCCCGGATCATAAAGGTGGTCAGACCCAAACTAGTGTTGGTCCAGGAAGGGCTCGGGCTCCAAGGCCTGGGCCGATCAATGGGCGAAGTCGAGTGGATGACCATCGGCCAGTGGAACGCCGAGGGTGGTTCCACCGGATTCTTCGGTGCCATCGAGGGGTATTCCGGCGATGAGCAGCCGGGCGAGGTTTGCCGGCCCGAAGACATCGCCGTCATATTCTATACCTCGGGGACCGAGGCAAGCCCCAAGGGGGTACTGCAATCCCATTTGAGCGTTTGGGCCAATTTCGATGCCATCGCCGATTGCGTGGAACTTGGGCCGGACGACCGCATGCTCGAATGCCGGTCCTATACTTGGCTGTCCGCCCAAAACATGAGTCTCGGTGCGCCCCTGGTCGCCGGCGCCACCGTCTACATGGCCAAGAAGTTCTCCCGATCCCGCTATTTCGACCGGGTCAAGGAACACCGCATCACCATCGCCATTGCGGTGCCCACCATCTTGAACATTCTCATGAACGAGCCGGTCGATATCCGCGGCGAAGACCTGCCTCACCTGCGTTTTCTGATGACCTCTTCGGCACCGATGCTGCCGGATCGGTGGCGCGAGTTCGAGGACACCTACCGCATGCGGTTGTGCCAGTCCTATGGCTGCAGCGAGGCCGGTTTGATGTGCAGCCATCGCGGTCCGGCGCGCAAGATCGGAACCGTCGGCCCACCCTTGAAACACCAGACGCTGCGGCTCCTCGACCCCGATGGCTTTGAGGTTCCAGAGGGCCAACCCGGCGAAATCACGGTTTGGGGCCCGCAATTGACTCATGGCTACCTGAGGGCCGACGGAAGCATCGAGAGATTGCCGGAATCAGGCCACCGCACCGGCGACCTCGGGGTGATCGACGCCAACGGCCACATCGCCGTCGTCGGCCGGCTGAAGGACCTGATCATCCGGGGCGGCGTCAACATTTCGCCGGTTGAAATCGACGATGTTCTCAGCCGCCATCCTGAAATCGTCGAAGGCGCGACCGTCGGCGTTCCCGACAAGATCTATGGCGACGAGGTGGTCGCCTTCGTGGTCACGCGATCGGGCAGCGGTCTCTCGACCGAGGATGTCATCGCCCATTGCGGGCGGTTCCTGGCACCCTTTAAGACGCCCAAGGACATCTGCTTCATCGATGAACTGCCCAGGAACGAGCGCGGCAAGTTGGACCGCGAAGCCCTGGCCGCCTCATGGCGACAACAGGGCGGCGCCTGATCCTCCAACAGAACTTTGATTTGTGATGAGACGGTAATTCGCAGCGATGGTGGTCATTTTAACCGGTGATCTTTAGTGAGGAGCCATCCTGTTACCAACCTCCATGGTGGCCTGCCTTCTAATTTTCTAATGTCCGCATATCGCCAAAAGCGGACATTAGGGTTGTTTCCCTGACTAAGGCTACTTAAGAGGCGCGGCGGGCGAAAGCAGCCTTGACCTGCGTCATTTCAAATCGCACCGCGATTCCCTATCCTTGATACGATGGCGGTGAGGAACCACTGCCCTAGAAGAGGATTTGGAACCATGAATGAACATATTCTCGATTGGTACCAGTGGCATTTCCGGCCACAGGATGTCCGACGACCCGAATGGTTCGATTCCTGGCCCGAGGGCGCCCGAATCGCCGTCACCGTCAAGCTCATGCATGAGTGGGAATCGGTGCCGCGCCCCGCCGGTCGCAGGGGGATGCCGTCGGATTCCCGCTTCACCCAGGACTACAGGGCGCTGTGCCGACGGGAATACGGCTTCAAGGCCGGGGTGTGGCGGCTAATGGACGTTCTCGACAAGCATGGCGTCAAGGCCACCGTAATGGCCAGCGGGCTCAGCGCGGAACTGTGGCCCGACAGCCTCCGCGAACTGAAGACGCGCGGCCATGAGATCGCCAGTCACGGCTGGGACCAGGCCATCCATCCCCCCAAATTCGAATCACGGGATCAAGAGCGCGAGGCGCTGTTGAAATCCATCGCCTCGATCGAAAACACCACCGGAGAGAGACCCTATGGCTATATGTCCCAGGGCCCCCGCCCGACGGATAATACCCTGGAGATCGTCGCCGAGGCAGGCTTCGTCTGGAACGGCGATTACCAGGATTCAGACATCCCCTATGTCATGCACGTGAACGGTAAGAAGGTGGTGTCCGTGGGGTACGTCAGGCCGACCTTCACCGACAACGACATCGAGCCCTATGGCCTGGTCGCCGGCCTGCAGGAGCTGAAGGGCGAGTTCGACGCGGTCTACGAGGAATCCGCCATCCACCCCATGAAATTCGTCTATGCCGTGCATTCCCACGTCAGCGGCAGGCCCGGTATGGCCAAGCTGCTCGACAATTTCCTCCAATATGCCGCCGGCCATGATGGGGTGTGGTTTTGCCGCTGCATCGACATGGCCAATTACTGGCTCGACAACGAGGGCCATTGAACCGTCCGGCGAGCAAGGGAATCGTGTAGCGCACCGGACCCCGGGCGGCGACGCCAACGAATATACCGTTTCCCACGTTTACAATGTCCACTTTTGGCTAAAAGCGGAGGTTAGGTTAATGAGCGGTATAAACCACCTCCAGGGGGTGCCTGGGGAAATCACTGCCGGGCGGCACAGACCATGATCTCGACCAGCGTGCCGGGGGTAAGCGTAACGCCCACTGCGGCACGGGCGGGCGGGTTGTCCGCGTCCATCCACGCCATCCAGGCTTCGTTCATCTCTTCCTTGCGTCCAAGGTCCGCCAGGTAGACGGTGGCGCTGAGTATCCGCGTCTTGTCGGTGCCCGCTTGTTCTAAGACGGCATCAATCTTGGCCAGCACCTGGGCGGTCTGCTCCTTCATCGGCAATGTCTTGTCATCAGCGACGGTGCCGGAAAGAAAGACCAGATTCCCAAACACGCAGGCGCGGCTATTCCAGTCGCCCGGTTGAATTCTGTCGATGTCCATGATTCCGTTTCCTCCCTGGGATCGTTGCTCGACGGTTGCAGGAAACACGATAAATTGCCCAGGAAGCATGACCAACTGTTTTAGGGTGGCCGACTAATCCTAATGTCCGCTTTTAGCCAGAAGCGGATATAAACTTGGTCACTTCTTCCCGTGTTTTGCCTGCCATTCCCGCGTCAGCTTCTTTGCTTCGGCAATCTGGGCGCGGGTTAGGCGCCTGGCAACACCGTCCCGGATAATAGCTGGGAACTTGTCACCGTTGGCTGCCGAATGGCTTAACCACATGTAGGCCAGAATGTCGTCCTTCGGGACACCTATGCCCTGGATGTACATGACACCGAGACGCATTTGAGCCCCGGCATGTCCCTGCTCGGCGGCCTTGCGATACCACTTTGCCGCCTCGGCATAGTCCTGAGGAACACCCAGCCCCTTGGTGTACATTAAACCAAGGTTGTCTTGGGCATTGGCATGTCCCTGCTCGGCAAGAGGCCGCCACTCCTTGAGCGCGGTGGCGTAGTCACCACGCTTGTAGGCGGCTACCCCCTTCTGGTGGTCCTGCGCCGTCGCGGGCAGAGCCACCAGCAACGCCAGCACTAGGCCAAAGGCTATTCGTCTGAACATGACCGCTTCCTCCCCTCGGACAACCACACCAGAATTAGATACCGATAAGGTGAACTTTGATAGGGGCTTATGTCCGCTTTGGGTCACGAGCAGACTCCACGGTCACTGTGTCGATACGTCCGCTCTTAGGGCTGAAGCGGACGTAATCGGCGGAAAAGCGGACGTTGAGATCGAAGGTCTGGTTTCCGCCCGCGGCAACGTCAAGGCGCCGAAGAAGCGGAGGGGCAGGAAGCCCAAGGTGAAGCTCGAGCATGGCGAAGACCCTGACGACGGCTTCC
>JAPUGG010000171.1 GCA_027292975.1 Alphaproteobacteria bacterium
CGATCACGGCGTACCAGACAAGCTCAACCCCTTGCATTCAAGATAGCTTGGAATATCTCAAAGGGTCAAAACCAAACGAACCGAGGCACCACCAGGAAGGTCTGCTCCTGGAGGTGAAGCGGACCAAAATCCCGGAAAAGCGGACATCGCCGACGGAATGTCCGAAGTTGGAGGTACACCGGACCTACCATGGACACGTCCGGAAGGTCCGTTCATAGCCATGAACGGAAGTCAGGCTTCCTGGTTTCAGCACCCGGCCAATTGCCCTAAACTGCTATTTCTTCCGCATTCCAGCCAGGGGCATCCCGTGAGTGAAGAGGGCGTGGAACGCAGGCTGACAACTATCCTAGCCGCCGACGTGGTCGGCTACAGCCGCCTCATGGGCGAGGATGAAGTGGGCACGCTGGCTGCCCTCAAGGCCCATCGCAAGGAACTGATCGAGCCGAAGGCAGCTCAGTATCACGGGCGCACGATTAAGCTCATGGGCGACGGCGCGCTGATGGAGTTCCCCAGCGTCGTCGATGCCGTTGCGTTTTCCATCGAAGTGCAGGTCGCCATGGGCGAGCGCAACGCGGAGGTTCCCGAGGATCGGCGGCTCGTCTACCGCATCGGCATCAACATCGGCGATATCATCGTCGAGGGCGACGACATCTACGGCGACGGGGTGAACGTCGCGGCCCGTCTGGAAGGGCTAGCGTTGTCCGGCGGTATCTGCGTGGCGCGCAACGTCTACAACCAGGTGCGAGACAAACTAGATCTTAATTTCGAGGACCTCGGCGAGGTCGAAGCCAAGAATATCGCTCGGCCAATCCAAGTGTTTCGTGTGGTGCTCGACGACAAGGCGGTGGCGTTAGTCACGCCTATCGTGCAGGCGCCCGTGGATGTGGTGCGCAGTCGATGGCCAGCCATTTCCGCCGGATTGGCGGTGACTTTTCTTGCGATCGTTGCCGTCGTTTGGTGGCAGCCGTGGGCACCGCCAATCGAGACGACCTCCTTGGAGACGATGGCGCCACCGCTGTCGGGGAAGCCCTCGATCGCCGTGCTACCCTTTACGAACATCAGCGACGATCCCGAGCAGGAGTACTTCGCCGACGGCATGACCGAAGACTTGATTACGGACCTTTCCAAGATCTCCGGCCTCTTCGTTATCGCCCGCAACTCGTCCTTCTCCTACAAGGGGCGACAGGTGAAAGTGCGGCAGGTGGCCGAGGAGCTGGGGGTCCGCTACATCCTCGAGGGCAGCGTGCGGCGGGTCGGCGATATGGTGCGGATCAACGCCCAGCTTATCGACGCCACGACCGGCGGCCACCTCTGGGCCGAGCGCTATGACGGCTCGCTGGCCGATGTCTTCGCCCTGCAGGACAAGGTCATCGCCAAAATCGTGTCCGCGATGGCGGTCAGCTTGACAGGCGAGGAGACAGCCCGGACCGTGGAGGCCGAGACCGACGTTCCCGAAGCCTACGACGCCTTCCTGCTAGGCTGGGAGTTGTACCGACGCCAGACAATTGCAGACAACACCAAGGCGATCAATCAGTTAGAGAAGGCCGTCGCGCTCGATCCCGGCTATGGCCGGGCCTACGCGGGCCTAGCGGCCGCGTATTGGGACGTTGTGAACCGGGATATGGAACATGCGGTGAGCGTTCAATGGCAGCATGCCTTCGACAAGATGGAGGAAAGTATCGCGAAGGCCTTGGAGGCGCCGACGGCGACGGCTTATTGGGTACAAGCTGAAATTCTGGCGGCCCAAGGGCGATTCGACGAAGCCCTGGTGGCCATCGACCACGGGGTTGCGCTCGAGCCGAACAACCCGGACATCCATGTCAGCAAGGCGCTAATCCTGAACGCCATGGGCCGGGCCGGGGAGGCGGAGCCGGCGGCGCGCTTGGCGATGCGCCTCAACCCGCATTACCGGCCCAAGGTACTCCGCGAACTGGGGCGCGCGCTGCTCCACCAAGAGCGCTACGAGGAGGCGGCGGCGGCGTTCGAGCGCGTCGTGAGCCGAGAGGAGGACAACGGCTACGACTTCCTGTCCCTCGCGGCTATCTACGGGCATTTGGGGAGCCTCGAGAAAGCGAAATCGGCGACCCAGCGGTACAACAAGATATTCAGCGAATGGGCTTACACCCCGATGACCGTGCAGGAAGCTGGTTTCTGGTGGTACGGCGACATGTTCGACTACGACGAGGCATACGTCGCGACTCTCAGGGAAGGGTTGCGCAAGGCGGGCGTTCCCGAGGGGCCCGCGCCGGCAGCCGAAAATTTCGACTTCAAGGCCCTGGTGAACAAGAGCGAGGGAACCATGCAGGTCGAGGGCGCCGAGAGGATCGACCCCGAGACGGCGAAGGGTCTGTCGGACCGCGGCGCCATCATTGTCGACGTGCGCGACGCCGGCAGCTATGCGCGCGAGCGCATCGCCGGCGCCGTCCATCTCGACCTCAATGCTGACCTGACCGAGGCGAACCTTTCGAAGCTGGTCGGCAAGGACGACCAAGTTATCTTCACCTGCTGGGGCAAGTACTGCCCCTATGCGGCTTATTCCACGGCCAAGGCGGTGCTATGGGGTTTCTCCCGAGTCTACTACTTCAACGGCGGCTTCCCAGCCTGGAAAGACGCGGGCTACCTGACGGAATCCTCTCCAGGATACTAGCTCGTGCCGCCTATCTCGACGGCCCGCGCAAGCCGGGATTGGATTAGTGAGCGACCAGCGCCGGAATTCCTACTGCGCATAGATCATCGAAATTGCAGACCCTCAACCTCTGAAGTGGGGCAACTTGAGACATTCGCCGGAGATGCCGCCCACCTCCGGAATTGGGGGTTGGTCGTGTTTCATTCCAAGGGTCCTTTATATTAACCCGTAGAGATGGTGAAAATTGAGTCCGGTCGCCACGGATTCGACGGTTATCCGGGACGCGTCGGTTTAAGTGCCGCCGTCGCCACCATCGCCATCGGGGGCGTCGCCCCGGTCTCGAACGCTCCGCGCCGTGTCTTTCGCGGGCGCTGGGACGGGCGGCTGGGCAGGCGGTGGGGCGGCTGCTCCTTTGTCCTCCACCACGATGCGGCCGGCAACGGCGTGGCCTTGCTTGTCTTCGCCGAAGGTGATGGCCCGTTGCGGGAAGGGAATCTCGATGCCCAGTTCGTCGAAGCGGTTCTTCAGGCGGCGGTTGAATTCCCGCTTCATGCCCCACTGGGTTCCGGGCCTGACTCTCATTTTGGCGCGGATGATCACGGCGGAATCGTCCAGGCTTTGCACACCTTGTGCGACCAGCGGGGTGATGATGTCGGCGCCCAGGGTCGGGTCCTCGGCCATTT
>JAPUGG010000172.1 GCA_027292975.1 Alphaproteobacteria bacterium
ACCACCGCATCGGCGCCGTGGTCGACCGCCAACACTGCGTCCTCTTCGCGCAAGATGCCCTTGATGATCAGCTTGCCGGGCCAGAAATCGCGCATGCGGTCCATATCTTTCCAAGTCATGGCGGAAGGGCGCATGGGCCGCTCGCCGGGGCCCCGGGTGATGCGTTGGGCGTATTTCTCGGGGTAGTTTTCATGGCGCGGCATGCCGGTGGTGGCGAGGTAGCGGAACATCACGCCGATCAGCCATCGGGGGTGCAGGCTCATGTCGGTCAGCCCGCGCGCCGTTAGGGTGAAGGGAACGGTGAAGCCGTTGCGCAGGTTGTATTCTCGATTGTTGCCGAGCCCCCCGTCGATGGTCACCACCAGGGCCTCGAACCCGGCGTCCCGGGCGCGGCCCACCATTTCGTAGGACAGCTCCTCTTCCTTCCACATGTAGAGCTGAAACCAAAGCCGTCCGCCGGCGACCTCGGCGATCTTTTCCATGGAGGTGATGGATCCGGTGGCCAGGGTGAAAGGCACGCCCTTGGCCGCCGCCGCCTTGGCCAGTTCGAGTTCGCCCTGATACCAGGTCAGCCCGGCGATGCCGGTGGGCGCGATGGCCAGCGGCAGCTCGGCGCGCTTGCCCAGCAGTTCGGTCCCCATGTCGCGCTCGCTGAGGTCGACCAGGAACCGGGTGCGCAGTTTCATGCGCTTGAAGGCCGCGCGGTTGTCGGCCAGGGCGATTTCATCCTCGGCGCCGCGGTCGAGATACTCGAACACGCCCTTGGGCAGGCGCCGGCGGGCGACCTCCCGCATGTCCGCGATGTTGTAGCAGCGATCCAGTCGCGACATAGGTTTCCCCCCGGATGGTTCGAAATGATTGGGCCCCCAACTTCGGGCCGGCCGATTTTACTGCCTGCCCAGGGCCCAGGCCATTGAAAACGCCAGATCCCTGTTTAAATGAAACGCCGACTCCTCTAGCCTGTGCCGTCCGAAAGAGGCGCAACGCGCCCGGGCTCGGGAAACAAATGGCGTGGTGTTCCATGGCAACTCGTGAAGAACCGCTCAACCGGCTGCCGGCCTTGGAAATCACCCAGGGAATCGCCCAGGGCCGGTTCACGGCCGAGGCCGTCACGGCCGCCTGCTTGGCGCGCATCGACGCGCGCGAGGGCGTGCTCGGCGCCTGGGCGTATCTCGATGCCGAGGCCGCCCTCGCCCGGGCGCGGGAGCTCGACCAAGGCCCGCTCCGGGGCCCCCTGCACGGGGTTCCCGTGGGCATCAAGGACGTTTTCGACACCTTCGACATGCCAACCGAGATGGGCTCGCCCATCTATACCGGCCATCGCCCGGCCGCCGATGCCTCGGTGGTCGCCACCTTGCGCGCCGCCGGCGCGGTGATCCTTGGCAAGACCGTCACGGCGGAATTCGCCGGTCTTTTCCCGGGCAAGACCACCAACCCGTTCGATGCCACGCGGACGCCGGGGGGGTCCTCCAGCGGGTCGGCGGCCGCCGTCGCCGATGCCATGGTGCCGGTGGCGCTGGGCACCCAGACCGGCGGCTCCATCCTGCGCCCGGCCTCGTTCTGCGGCATCATCGGCTTCAAGCCGAGCTTCGGCGCGATCAGCCGCGTCGGCTTGAAAATCGCCGCCGAATCGCTCGATACCGTGGGCGTCTTGGCGCGCAGTATCGACGACGCGGCGCTGCTCACCGACGTCCTCACCGGCCAGGGCCTGGCGGCGGGGGGCGAGGTTGCGGACGCGCCGGCCATCGGGTTGTGCCGCACCTTCCTTTGGGACACGGCGGGCGACGATACCATCGAGGCGGTGGAAGGGGCGGCGGCCCGGTTGAGGGAGGCCGGTGCTCCGCTGGCCGAGGTCGACATGCCCGACGCCTTTGCCGGGCTGAGCGGCGCCCGGGACACCATCAACGCCTATGAACGGGCGCGCGCCACGGCATTTGAGTGGCACCATCACCGCGATGGCATCAGCGATAGATTGGCGGCGATCATCGAGCAGGGGTTTGCAACGCCCTTTGAGGCCTATATCGGCGCGATTACCCAGGCCCAAGACTTGCGCGCCGGGCTCGACCAAATGTTCGGCCCCAACGACGCGCTGCTGGCGCCCTGCGTCCCCGGGGTGGCGCCGGAGGGGCTGGAATCCACCGGCGATCCCGCCTTCCAGGGCCTATGGACCATCCTTCACGTGCCGACCATCACCCTGCCCACCCACCGGGCCGGCGACGGGCTGCCGGTGGGAATCCAGCTGGTGGGAAGGCCCCGGGACGACCACCGGTTGCTCTCGGTCGCGCGCTGGGTCGCCGCCCGCGCGGGCACGGGGTGAAATGGATTTGCCTTGGGCGCGCTTTGGTGGCATCACAAGGGCTGCGGCTAACCAACAAACCGTCATGAGACTTGGCGTCGAGGGGTGATCGATGAAATTGGAAAATGCCTTCGAGGTTCCCTTACCGCCGCCGGAGGCCTGGGCGTTGTTGCTCGACATCGAGCGCATCGCGCCCTGCCTGCCCGGGGCGTCCATCACCGAAATCGTCGACCAGAACAACTACAAGGGCGAGGTGGCGTTAAGGCTTGGGCCGGTGGCGCTCAGCTTCGTAGGCAAAGTCACCTTCGTCGAGACCGACGACGATAAGCGGCGCGCGCGCATCAAGGCGCAAGGGACGGACAGCAAGGGCCGGGGCGGCGCCAACGCCGATGTGCGGTTCGCCATCGAAGCCGCGGGCGCAGGCTCCAAGGTCATCATCGAAACCGATCTCAGCCTGTTCGGCTCCATCGCCCAATACGGCCGGGGCGTCAGCATCATCGAGGACACCGCGCAGGCGCTGATCGGCGAATTCGCCGATAACCTGGCCCGCCAATTGTCCCAATCCAGGGCCGCGCCCGGGCCCGGTGACGGGGCGCCCCAGGCCAAGCCGATTTCAGGCTTCCGCCTGATGTTCCGGGTCTTGTGGAATGCCATCAAGCGGGCTTTCGGCGGCGGCCGATAAGGCGCGGAGACGCCCGGTAGCGTCCTAGATGTGGAGTCTCATGACGTTGTTCATTCAATCCAACCCTAATCGGCTGACGGGTGTTTTACACATAAACGGGAATCCGCAGGTATACGAAAAGTCTTCGTGATCTGGCGGTAACTCCATAGGCACATCTATTTTCTGGAACCATGAATTGAAGGACAACCTTTTGTTTGCGATTACGAGTTTGAGGGGGCACCACCAATGAGGATTATTTCTCGCCGCAGGCTGCTAGCCTATGCAAGCAAGTTTAGCGCCCAGGCGCTCCTATTTTCATTCTTTTGGGACAAGGCTTTTGCTCAGGCAGACCCTGGTAAGACCGGTTTATTCAAGCTCGGTGTGGCGTCGGGTGAACCTGAGCCCGACGGGATGGTCTTGTGGACGCGATTAGCCCCACGTCCGACGCACCGGCGCGGCGGCATGCCTAATGAACCTGTAAAAGTAGCTTGGGAAATTGCCAAGAATTCGGACATGTCCGCAGTCGTTGGTCGGGGAGTCGCTACTGCCCAACCTGATTCGGGACACTCCGTTCATGTCGAGGTCGATGGCCTCGAAGCCAATCGTTGGTATTGGTATAGATTTAAAGTTGGCTCCGAATATAGTCCTATCGGGCGGACTCGGACGGCGCCCGCTGCCGGTACGCGGGTGGAATCGGTCAAATTCGCCGTCGCCTCCTGCCAACATTTTGAGCAAGGCTACTTCACGGCACACCGGCACATGGCGGCGGAAAATATCCATTTTGTACTGTTCTTGGGCGACTACATTTACGAGCGCCAGCACTCGAAAAGGGATCATGTCAGATATCATGGCGAATTTCATGCGACAACATTGGACGAGTACCGTGAGCGATACGCTCAATATAAGTCCGATGCCGACCTTCAAGCCTGCCACGCCGCCTTCCCATGGATCGTCACTTGGGACGATCATGAGGTAGTAAATAATTATGCTGGTTCAGATGATGACCGCGACAGGAGGCGAGCGGCGTATCAAGCGTACCATGAGAACATGCCTCTACGACACTCCTCTGCGCCCAAAGGTGCTGATATGATGTTATACCGCCGCTTTAAATTCGGGAACCTTCTAGAGGTAAATATTCTAGACACGCGACAGTATAGGACTGTCAAACCCTGTGATGGAAAATGGAGCGAATGTGAGGGCGCGGCGAATCCAGATGCCACCATGTTGGGGAATAAACAGGAAAAATGGCTTTTTTCCGGTCTCCAAAAATCAAAGGCCAAATGGAATGTGATGGCCCAGCAGATTCCAATGTTCCAACGGCTGCATCCTAAAGGGGAAAGAAGAATTAAAACTGATAAATGGGATGGTTACATCGTTTCCCGCCAACGCCTATTGAACTTTTTGAGCGAACACAAAACGTCAAATCCAATCGTCCTTTCGGGTGATGTCCACGGGAACTGGGTCGGCGATTTGAAACTCGACTTCGACGATGCAGGTTCAACTACGGTGGGCTCCGAGTTTGTTGCCACTTCCATTAGTTCAGGAGGCAATGGAAAAAACCGTAAGAAGCGGGCCAGAAAATTTATCGCCAAAAATCCCCACATAAAATTTTTTAATCGAAGGAGGGGATATCTACTGTGTGAAGTTACTCAGGATCGATGGAAGACTGATATTCGGCAGGTTAAGTTCGTGGAAGAAAAGGGCGCCCCAATCAAGACAAGCGCGAGCTTTGAAGTGAAAAATGGAGTGCCCGGCGTAGTATCTATATGATCCGTCAAATCGGCCCTTCATTTGGGCAACCCCGAGAGTCCGTTCATGGCTTTTAGCGGCCGGTAAGGCGCGGCATAGGGAATAAAGGGGAGAAGATCATGAAGCTGGTGAGTTTCCGCCATGGGGCAAGGGAGGGGTTCGGCGTCATCAAGGGCGATGGCGTGATCGACCTGACGGCCGCGTTTTTCTTCGAGACGCGGTACGCCAGCCTGCGCGAGGTCTTTGCCGCGGGCGCTCTCGACGAATTACGCAACGCGGCCGAGGATTCGGAGCCCGACCTCGGGCTCACCGATATCACCTTCGCGCTGCCGATCACCCGCCCGTCGAAGATCATCTGCGTCGGCCAGAATTACCCCGACCATGGGGCGGCCAAGGGGGAAGGGGAACGGCCCGAGCACCCCAACGTCTTCGGCCGTTCACGCGATTCCCTGGTGCCCCATGGGGAATCCATCGTCAAGCCCAAGGTTTCCGACCAGCTGGATTTCGAGAGCGAGCTGGCGGTGATCATCGGCCGCCAGGGCCGCCATATCAAAGAAGCGGACGCGATGGCTTACGTGGGGGGTTATACCTGCCTCAACGAAGGTTCGGTGCGCGACTGGCAGCGTCATGGCTCCCAGAACTTTCCGGGCAAGAATTTCCGTCATTCGGGCTCCATGGGCCCCTGGATCGTCACCACCGACGAGATCCCCGATCCCGGCAAGCTGAAGATCACCGCAAGGGTCAACGGCGCGGTGCGCCT
>JAPUGG010000173.1 GCA_027292975.1 Alphaproteobacteria bacterium
GTGCTGCAAGGGTTCGCCAAGCCGGTGGACTACCTGTCGCGCGGCGCCAGCGTCCATGACATCATCGCCACCACCGCCGTCGTGTTGGCCTTGGCCTAGGCTGATTAGGCAGGCTGTTGCGGCTTCATGTCGTTGGGATCGATGCCCGCGACTTCGACCGGTGCCGTCATCGCATCGCGGCGGAAGGGTTCGCCTAGCTCCTGGTTGAGGACGACCTCAATGAACGTGGTCACGCCCTTATTCTGGGCCTCGCAGGCTTCTTTCAGCGCCGAGGTGAGTTCCGTCTGCGTGGTCACGGCTACCCCTTTCAGCCCACATCCTTCGGCGACCCTGGCAAAGCTAAAATCCGGGTTCAACTCGGTGCCGACGAAATTGTTGTCGTACCAAAGGATGGAATTGCGCTTTTCCGCGCCCCATTGGTAGTTGCGGAAGATGACCATGGTAATGTCCGGCCATTCCTCGCGGCCGCACGAGGTCATTTCGTTCATCGAGATGCCGAACGCGCCGTCGCCCGCGAAACCGACCACGGGCGTATCCGGGTTGCCGATCTTGGCACCGATAATGGACGGGAAGCCATATCCGCAGGGACCAAAAAGCCCCGGCGACAGATATTTCCGGCCTTCTTCAAAGGTCGGATACGCATTGCCGATGGCGCAGTTGTTGCCGATATCGCTGGAAATGATCGCTTCTTTCGGGAGGCCGTCCTGAATGGCGCGCCAAGCCTGGCGCGGCGACATGTGGCCGGGTTCCCGCTCACGGCAATCGGCGTTCCAGGTGGTGCCGGGGTCGTCTTCCTCGTGGTCCAGGCTGCTGAGCGTTTGTAGCCAGGCTGACTTGGTCTGATGGATGAGTGCCTTGCGCTCTTCGCGGCCGGCGTTGCCGGCGTTAGAAGAGAGTTGCTCTAAAATCTGTTTAGCGACCAATTTTGCGTCGCCGCAAATACCCACCGTTACCTTTTTCGTCAAACCAATCCGGTCGGCGTTAATGTCGACCTGAATGATCGCCGCGTCTTGCGGCCAATAGTCGATGCCGTAACCCGGCAAGGTCGAAAACGGATTAAGCCTTGTTCCCAACGCCAGCACCACGTCGGCCTGGGCAATCAATTCCATCGCCGCCTTGGAGCCATTGTACCCCAAGGGTCCGCAAGCCAGGGCGTGAGAGCCCGGAAAGCTGTCGTTGTGTTGGTAGCCACTGCAAACGGGCGCATCAAGCCGTTCGGCAAGGGCGACGCAGTCAGCAATGGCATCGCCGATGACGACACCGGCACCAGACAGGATCACGGGAAATTTAGCCTCAGACAACAGTTTGGCGGCCTCGGCAATGGCCGCCGTTCCCCCTGCCGGACGCTCGATTCGAACGATCTGGGGAAGCTCGATGTCGATCACTTGCGTCCAGTAATCGCGGGGCACATTGATTTGCGCAGGCGCCGAACCACGGATCGCTTTTTCGATGACGCGATTGAGGACCTCCGCCATCCGGGACGGATTGCGAACCTCTTCCTGGTAGCAGACCATGTCCCGGAACAGAGCCATTTGCTCCACTTCCTGGAAACCGCCTTGTCCGATTGTCTTGTTGGCCGCCTGGGGCGTCACCAGCAGCATCGGCGTGTGGTTCCAATAGGCGGTTTTGACCGGCGTCACGAAATTGGTAATCCCCGGACCGTTTTGGGCGATGGCCATGGCGATTTTGCCTGTCGTGCGCGTATAGCCGTCACAAATCAATCCGCCGTTCGTCTCATGCGCCACATCCCAGAATGTGATGCCGGCTTTCGGGAATAAATCGGAAATTGGCATGAAGGCTGAGCCGATGATCCCGAACGCATGCTCGATGCCATGCATCTGCAGGACCTTCACAAAGGCTTCCTCGGTTGTCATGCGGGTCATGGGGGCCTCCCTTAAGCGTATTTCTTTTGCCGAAGATTAGGGGGTTTACCGGGTGCAGACAAGGTTCGGGCCTGTCATAATTACTCCAACGACAGACCGCTCGATACCGGGAGGGAGCCCATGCAATACACCGCCAATACGCTGGAAAAATACTGGATGCCGTTTACCGGCAACCGGGACTTCAAGGCCGATCCCCGGCTCGTCGTCCGCGGCGAAGGCGTCCATTACTGGGACCACAAGGGCGGCAAGATCCTGGACGGATCGTCGGGGTTGTTCTGCTCCGCCGCCGGCCACTGCCGGCCCGAGATCGCCGAAGCGGTGCACAAACAGATCATGGAAATGGATTTCGTCGCCCCGTTCCAGTCGGGCCACCCGGCGTCGTTCGAGTTGGCGGACAAGATCTCGAAGCTGACGCCCGACGGCATCGACCACGTATTCTTCACCAATTCCGGCTCCGAGGCCGTTGATACGGCGCTGAAGATCGCCATGGCCTACCACCGTACTAGGGGAGATGGCCAGCGCACCCGCTTCGTCTCCCGCGAGAGGGCATACCACGGCGTCAACATCGGCGGCACCAGCCTCAGCGGCATGGTCAAGAACCGCGAGACGTTCTCCGGCTTCATGCCCAATATCGTCCACATGCGCCACACCTGGCTGGAGGAAAACCGTTTCACCAAGGGCCAGCCGGAAACCGGCGCATATATTGCCGACGACCTCGACCGGTTTGCCCAGACCTATGGCGGCACGACCATCGCTGCGTGCTTCGTCGAGCCCATC
>JAPUGG010000174.1 GCA_027292975.1 Alphaproteobacteria bacterium
AATCCTCGAACGGCCCCATGGCGTGATCGAAGGAGGCGAAGACGGCGCCGCCCCTAAGCGCCGGCTTCAGGGCCTCGAGGTGATGGTCCTCGAGCCTGAAATCGTCGGGCATGCCGCCCTGCTTCTTGATCCCGCGGCGAAATGGTACGGCGGTAAGGGCGCCGGTGAGGTCGTAGGTCCACTGGTGATAGGGGCAGATGAACTCCTTGGTGTTGCCGTGTTCGCGGTAACAAAAACGCGTGCCGCGATGGGCGCAACGGTTGACGAGGACATTGACGTTGCCGTCGGTATCGCGAACGACGACGACCGGCCTGTCGCCGATCCTGGTGCGCTTGAAATCGCCGGGTTCGGGGATTTCCGCTTCGAGCGCCACGAAGCTGTAGGAGGCGCCGGCGAAGACCCGCTCCTGCTCCCTCTCATAGACCCTGGGATCGGAATAGACCCAGTAAGGGATCCTGCTGTTTCCCTCCTCGGGCCATTTATAGGTCAGGGACTCGTTCATCACCGCCGCCACACCACCATTCCCGTCGCCGCCGGGGATGGCCGAAGTTCCCTGGCATTGCCATCAACGCCAGACCCTGAGTCTAACGCCAAAGGCGATAACTGCATAGGCATCAAACGATCATGGGCGCGATCCGGCGGTGTGACGGGCCAACCGCCAAAAATGGTGGAGATCCTGGCCTCCCGGCGCTTGCACGCCGAGCCGCGGCGATCAACCGCCGGCGGGCGCGTCGGCGCGGTGAAGCCGCCGGTTCACGGCGATGGTCCCCGCCGCCAGCACCGCACCAGCGGCGAGGCTGGCGTAAAACGGCGCGATCAACAACAATCCGGCGGCGGCGACGGCGAAGCGGGACCAGGTGGCGGCGCAGTATTTGTCATGGGCCTCGATGGCGGCGGCGATCAGGATCAGCCCGGCGACCGCCGAGAAGAAGGTGATGGCGGTTTTCCAGGCCGGCCCCAGCCACAGCAGCTCCGGCCCGTAGATGAAGACGAAGGGCACCAGGAAGGCGGCCAGCGCCAGGCGCACCGCGTTGGCGGCGATGCCGAGCGGGTTGTCCTCGGCGATGGACGCCGCCGCATAGGCGGCCACCGCCACCGGCGGGGTGATGGCGCTCATCACCGCGAAATAGAGCAGGAACATGTGCGCCGGCAGGTCGTGGATCTTGAGGTCGAGCAGGACCGGGCCCATCAGCACGGCGGCCAGGATATAGGCCGAGGGCGTCGGCA
Source organism: Alphaproteobacteria bacterium (assembly GCA_027292975.1). GTDB lineage: Bacteria > Pseudomonadota > Alphaproteobacteria > SMXQ01 > SMXQ01 > SMXQ01. Next base: position 1,228 of record JAPUGG010000174.1, read on the forward strand.
TGCCGAGGCCGAGGATGATGGTGAGCGCGGCGGCGATCACCAGGGTGAAGAACACCTGGGCATCGGTGATGGCGTAGATCACATGGGCGAACTTGGCGGAGAGGCCGGTCATGGTGATGCCGGCGATCACCAGCCCGGCGGCGGCGCAGGCGCCGGCCACCGGCACCATGCGCATGGCGGTCTCCGCCAGCGCCTTGTAAAAGAGGACGATGCCGATCCGCGTCTCCTTCTTGACGGCGGCCACCGCCAGTACGGCGGCCGAGCCGAACACCGCCACCATGGTCGGCGTATAGCCCTCGAGCAGGGCGACGGTGAGCGCCACCAGAGGCACCAGGAACAGCCCGCCCTGCTTGAGGACCGGCAGAAGACGGGGAATGCGGTCGGGATCCAAGCCGCCGTAGCCCATCTTGACGGCGCGGAACTGGACCTGGGCGTAGACGCAGACGTAATACAGCGCCGCCGGCAACACCGCCGCCACGGCGATGTCCACGTAATCGATATTGGTGTATTCGGCCATGATGAAGGCGGCCGAGCCCATCACCGGCGGCACCAGGGAGCCGCCGGTCGACGCCGCCACCACGATGGCGCCGGCGATGGTGCCCTTGTAGCCGAGCCGCTTCATGATGGGGATGGTAATGGACCCGGTGGTCACCACGTCCGCCGTCGGGCTGCCGGATATCATGCCGTACATGGCCGAAGACACCACCGCCACCTTGGCCGGCCCACCCGGCTTGCGCCCGGCGATGGCGGCGGCGAAATCGAAGAAGAAGTCGGATCCCTTGGCGTAGAACATCAGGGTCCCGAACATCACGAACAGGAAGGCGTAGGTCGCCGCCACCTGCACCGGCAGGCCCATCACGCCGTCGGTGGTGAAGACCATGATGTCGAGGAAATGGTTGTAGTCGATATAGCCGTGGCCCAGCACGCCGCCGATCAGGTGCCCGAAGAAATTATAGGCGACGAACAACAGCACGATCACCATCAGCCCGAGGCCCGTGGTGCGCCGGGTGATCTCGATGGTGAGGACGAAGACCAGGGTGCCGAAAACCGTCTGCCAGAAAGAGAGCGGGAAGAGCAGCGAAATGCGCTCCACGGTCTCGGGCGCGGTGAAGGCGAAAAAGATTCCCGTCACCAGGCTCACCAGGGAAAGCCCCCAATCGATCACGGAAGGATGCCGAGGATCGGATTCGGCGCGCGCGCCCACGGTCAGGAAGGCGAGCGTCATCATCCCCATGATGAAGATCGCCCCCAGCTGCCAAGGATCCAGGACCACCACCGTCGCCGCCAGGATGACGAACACCGCAAGGCCCGCGGCGAAGGGCGTGATCACCCAGTTCAGCCAGCCGGTCGGCCGGCGCCGGCAACCGACCGAAAACCAAGTGCCAGGATCGAGAAGGATGTTTCGCGCCATGGTTAGAGGGATCCCGTGCCAATCGGCAAATCGCCAAAAGCAAAAAGAAGGGCGGGGAAGCGGTTGCGGCTTCCCCGCCTTGGAACGCCTTTCGACGAGACCTCCTACATCAAGCCGGCTTCCTTGAAGGCCTTGATGGCCCCCGGATGATGGGGCGCGGCCGAAGGCTGGGCGATCGACTTCGCCGTCGTCGCCTTCTTCAACGCCCGGTGCGCCGACTTGAAGGCCTCTATCTGCGTCAGCATGGCCTTGGTGATGTCATAGGCGATTTTATTGTCCATGCTCTTATGGGCGATCACCACGGCGCCGATACAGACGGTATGGGAATCGACGCTGAGGAACTTGTATTCGCTGGCGAGGATTTTGCACCGCTCGATGCCGAACTGCTTGGCGACCAGTTTGGCGGCGTTCTTGCCCTGGTTCAGCATCAACACGGGAATGCCCTTGGCCACCTCGCGGATGCGGCGGTTATTATAGGAAAGGCCGACGGACAGGGCGTCGATGCGCCGGTCCAGGATCAGCTTGGTCATCTCACGCGACGCCGCGCGCACCAGCTTCTTGAACCCCTTGGGATCGATGCCGTTGGCCTTGAAGAAGGCGAGGGAAATGTCCCCGTCCAAGTTGCCGGGCCGGTTGACGGCGACCCGAAGCTTGCCGGCGTTCTTCTTGAGGTCGGCCATGGAACTGATGCCCAGCTTCTTGGCGACATCGCCGTTGATCAGAAGTTGGGTCACTTGGAACCGCGCCTCGGGGGCATAGACCCGGACCAGGACACGGATGTCCTTTTGCGCCTTGCCCATGAACGGGCCGCTGCCCTTGACCGCGGCGGCGAGCTCGGGATCGTTGGTAATCCCCATCGGGACCTTCTTGTCCTGGACGAGCTTGGCATTGGCGATACCGCCCGAACCGGTCTGGTAGGTGATGGTGGAGCCGGGATAGGCCTTGGCCATGGCCTTGTCGAGGCCGAGGCCGATCCGCGACCATAACCCGCCCGGGCTCGCGCCCGCGAGGGTCAGGTTATAGGTCTGGGCGCCGGCCGGTCCGCCAAGAACCGCCAGTGCGCCGATGATGGCAAGAAACAATGTCCGCATTTTAACCTCCCCGATGTTTATGTCTCGTCCGGACAATTTCGCAATCAAGAGCGTGATCTTGCCACGCTCCGGTGGTAATGCAAAGCGTTGTTACGGGGCGTCGATGTTCGGTGCGGAAAGTTCGTGGACCGCCACGAGCGCCAGCGTGAAGAGCGCCAGGGCGCCGGCCTGATGGGCGGCGGCGAGGGAAACGGGAACGACCAGCAACAAGGTGGCGATGCCAAGCCCGGGCTGGAGAACGGCCATCGCCAGGGTGAGGTCAAGGGCCAGGCGCGCGCGCGGCGTCAGATCGGCGCCCCTGGAAGTGAGCCACAGGAGGATGACCGCGGCGAGGGTAAGGATGCCAAGCACGCGGTGATCGAACTGTACGGTGGCGGCGTTCTCGAAGAAATTGGCCATCGGCGGGTCGAGGAGGAAGATTTCGTCCGGCACCCATTGCCCGCCCATGAGGGGGAAGGTGTTGTAGCTGAGCCCGGCGTCGATCCCGGCCACAAAGGCGCCGGACATCACGGTGAGGGAAACCAAGGCGATGACGAAGATCGCCAACCG
>JAPUGG010000175.1 GCA_027292975.1 Alphaproteobacteria bacterium
GGAGATCGAGGGCTGGACCATATTGACCACCGCGTACTTGCGCCTGGGCCGCCAAGGGGACGCGGAGGATGCCCTGGCCCTGGCCCTGGACCTCACCGCCGGCGACAAGCCCCGGGCCGCGGTGATCGCCGCCAATTACGGCGAAGCCCTGGTCGCCATGAACGGCGGCCGGGTGGTGCCGCGCGCCAAGGCGGCGTTCGCCCGCGCGCTTGCGCTGGCGCCCAGGCAGCCGGCGGCGAGGTATTACCTGGGGCTGGCCCGGCTTCAGGCCGGCGATGGGGAAGGCGCGCTCGAAACCTGGCGCCGGCTGGTGGCCGACGCGCCCGCCGACGCGCCCTGGTTGGCTGGCCTGAAGAAACGAATCGCTAAGATCACATCGCGCCGCGGCGTCAACGCGGGCGACCCCGGGCCGAAATCCGGGCGTTAGGCTTCGTCACCACCATCCCCACCACCGCCACCGCCGCTTGTCCCGCCGCCATGGCCGCCGAGCCCGCGGAAGAAGTCCAAGGGTAGGGGAAATACGATGGTGTTGGTCCTCTCTCCGGCGATTTCCTGGACCGCCGAAAGGTACCGTAACTGCATGGCTTCGGCGCGCTCACCGAGGATCTTCGCGGCCTCCAGCATTTTATGGGACGCCTGCAATTCCCCCTCGGCGTTGATCACCTTGGCCCGGCGTGCGCGTTCGGCCTCGGCCTGCTTGGCGATGGCCCGGATCATGCTTTCATCGAGGTCCACATGCTTGAGCTCCACGTTGGACACCTTGATGCCCCAGGCATCGGTTTCCTCGTCGAGGATTCGCTGGATGTCGGCATTGAGGGCCTCGCGTTCGGACAGCATCTCGTCCAACTCATGCTGGCCGAGGATCGAACGCAAGGTGGTCTGGGCGAGCTGGGAGGTGGCGAACTCATAGTCTTCGACCTCGATGATGGCCCGTTGGGGATCCATCACCCGGTAATAGACCACCGCGTTGACCTTGACCGACACGTTGTCCTTTGAAATCACGTCCTGTTCGGGGACATCGAGCACGTTAGTCCTGAGGCCCACCCGCACCATCTGTTGGATGAGGGGAACGACGATGATCAACCCCGGCCCCTTGACCTTCTGAAACCGGCCCAGCAAGAAAATCACGCCCCGCTGATATTCCCTGAGGATGCGGATGGAAGAACCCAGGATCAACAGGACCAAGAGGAGGACAAAGCCGATCACATAGGGAGCGCTAAGCATCATTTCCATTGTCCGTTCCTTTCGTTGTAGCCGCCAGACCAACCTGCAGGACCAGACCGTCCATGGCGGTGACCCGCACCTCTTCTCCGGCGGCAAAACTTGCATCCGCCCGCGCCTGCCAAACCTCGCCCCGGACCCGCACGTGGCCTTCGGTTCCGTCCCAATCAAGGACTCTGGCCGGCGCCTCGATCATCGCCTCCCGCCCACTCACCAGCGGCAGTTTCCACGCTCGCGCCGCCATCGCCAAGACCGTAAACGAGATCACCGCGCTGGCCGCCACCACCGAACCGATCACCGCCCAAGAGATTCCGAAACCCGGCATGTCGGTGTCGATCAGGATGACCGAGCCGATGGCAAGGGCGACGATGCCGCCGAAACCGAGCGCCCCGAACGACGGCAGCATGGCCTCCGCGGCCATGAACGCGACACCCAGGATGATCAGCGCGACGCCGGCGTAATTGACCGGCAGCACATGCAGGGCATAGAACGCCAGAACAAGGCAGATCGCCCCGAACACGCCGGAGAAGATGATGCCGGGATTGTAAAACTCGAACATGATGCCGTAGATTCCCGCAAGCAGCAGGATATAGGCGATGTTGGGGTTGGTGATGACGGCCAGCAGTTTGGCGCGCCAATCGGGGGAAATGTCGCGCACTATGGCGCCCTTGGTCGCGACCTTGGTCTCTCCCGCGGGCAGCTTGACCACCCGCCCGTCCGCCTTGGTGAGCAAATCGGCCATATTATCGGCGATGAGGTCGATGACATTGGCCTTGAGCGCCTCCTCCGAGGATAGGCTGGCGGCCTCGCTCACCGCCTTTTCCGCCCATTCGACGTTGCGCCCGCGCATCTGGGCGAGGGAGCGGATGTAGGCGCGCGCGTCGTTGACGGCCTTGCGGGACGAGGCATCCCCGGCCGCCGGTGCCTTATCCTTATCCTCGTCCTTGTCCTTCTTGTCTTTGTCCGCCTTTGCGTCCTTCTTGCCTTTGTCCTTCTTGCCGTCCTTCTTGTCCGCCTTGGCATCCTTCTTGTCTTTGTCCGTCTTGCCTTTGTCCTTCTTGTCCTTCTTGGGCGACCCGCCGCCCCCGGGCAGGGGCGACTTCATCGGCACCGGGGTGGCCGCACCGAGATTGGTGCCCGGCGCCATCGCCGCCACGTGGCTCGCATAAAGGATGTAGGTCCCGGCGCTCGCCGCCCGGGCCCCGCCCGGGGTGACGTAGGTGATGACCGGCGCCGGCGCGGTGATGATGTCCTGGATGATCGACCGCATGGCGGTGGACAGCCCGCCGGGCGTATCCATGCGGACCACGATCGCCGAAGCTCCCATGGCCCGCGCCTTTTCCATGGCGCGAGAGAAATAGTCGCTGGTCGCCGGGCCGATGGCGCCCTTGATGTCGATGGCCGCCACCAGGCGCGCCGGTTTTTTCTCGGCCGCTTCCATGCCCTCGAACGGCGCCAATGCCGCGAGGCCGGCAAAGCCCAGCGCCGCCAGGATGAAGGCGCGCCGAAGGATCCGCGCAATGGCCATGGTTTAAGCTTAGCATCGATGATCGGTTGTGGCTAAGTCCATGATGCGGGCATTGGCGCCAATGTGACATGATGGGCGCCCCTTCCTTGGCGAGCATTTGCTGCCGCGGATGGAGGGCGAACGAGGAAAAGCTTGGGTAGGCGAGGATCGGCCCATGGATAGGGATTGGCGGGATGCCGCCATCTCCGGCGATTGCGCGCGGCTCGATGCCGTGCTGGCCGATGGCGGCCACGTGAATGCCAGGGATAAGTTTAGCCAGACGGCACTGATGCTGGCGGCCCGGCACGGACGCGCCGATACCGTCCAACGGTTGATCGGCGCCGGCGCGGATCTCGATGTGACCGCCAAATACGGCCTCAGCGCCACCATGCTCGCCGTCGTCAATCACCACGACGCCATCGCCCGTGCCCTGGGCTGCGCCGGGGCCGACCTCACCCTGCGGGGCACCGGGGCTGCCGGCTTTTTCGGAAAGACCGCGGCCGATCTCGCCGTGGGAAACGGTCAACCCGCCCTCGCCGAATTCCTGCGACAGGCCGAGACCGACAGCCCCTGACCGGCGCGGCGAAAGAAGGTACTCTAGGTTTGGGCAAAGAAGGCGCCTAGGCGCGCGCGAAACCGCCGGTCGTTTTCCTCAAACCTCAGGCGCGCGGCTCGCCCCATATCGGCCTTGGCGTCGGCCCCCATGGCCAGCACCTGTTCGATACGGCGCTCAAGCTCCATCACATTAACGAAATAACATTCGCCGAGATGCCGCGATTCGCGGCGGTCAAAGGGCGCCAATACGCCACTGGAATCGTCGATGAATTCATTCATGGGCGGCGCGTCGGTGGTGATCACCACGGCACCGCAAGACATCGCCTCGCTGATGGTATGGCCCCACCCCTCGGAACGTGACGGGCAAAGGTGAATCCCACAGCCGTTCTGCAAGCGGTGCAGTTCGTCTTCGGCCATATAGGTTCTCAATAGGGTGATATTGCCGGGAACCTCGGGCCGGGGCATAGAGGGATCCTGGACGATGACCAGTTCCGGCCAGTCGGGATGCCCCGCCCATGCCGCGATGAGGTCATCCGTGCCTTTCATGGTGCTTCTTCCCGCGACATGGAGGCAGCGCGACCAGTCTTTGGCGATGCCGGGCGCGCGGCAATCCTCCGAGGTAAACCCCATGAGGGTGGTGGGCAGGCCAAGGGCGGAAAATATCAGCTCCGCGTGGCGCGTCTTGGCCAAGACATGATCCACACGCCTAAGCGCCCGGAGCTGGCGCGGCGGGAACCGTTCCTGGTTGGGAATGACGAAATGCTCGTTGGCGGCGTTCAGCCACCGCCAATGGACGCGTTCGACATGGATGATGCGGTCGGCCATCTTACGGCCCCGAAGAGCGCCGAGAATCCCCAGATCCCGGGGCAGTGCAACCGCGGCCTCGATGCCGGCCTGGGCCAGCGCGCCTTTGAGGATACGGACGTCGTGGTCCAGTCCGAACCCGTTCTGTCTGGAAACGATGAGGTATCTCACAATGGACTCTTCGGGTGATTGTCGCGGCGATCCTTTTCCACGCGGGGCGGACGGGTCAAGGTTTTTCCGCTATGGCCAAGGCTTGTTCGAAAACCGTAAGGACGCGGCCGGTCATATCGCCAATCGCGTAGCGGCCGGTCACCCGTTGGCGCAGGGAGGCGCGCGCGGCCTCGTCGCACGGGTCCGCCATCATCCGGGTCATCGCCCTGAACAGGTCGTCGGCATCCTGGGCGGCGATTTCGGCCACGCCGCCAAGCCCTTCGACAACTTCCGGCACGCCGCCGATGCGGCTGGCGACCACCGGCAAGCCGCAGGCCATGGCCTGCAGCAATGCTTGGGGGACGCCTTCATTTTTAGTGCTGGGAAAAACGAATACATCCATGGCCCGCAAGTAGGGGACCACGTCATCGCGGCGGCCCGCCATGTGAACTCGGTCATGCAAGCCGAGGCGGGCGGTATGTTCTGCCAAATTCGCTTCCTGGGGGCCGTCGCCGACCATGAGCAGCATGGTGTCCCTACCTTTGAGCTTCGCGAAGGCGTCCAGCAGGAAGCCGTGGCCCTTCCAGGACCTGAGTGTCGCGACGGTCCCGAAAACGAAGGCGTCGGAGGGCAGCCCGAGCCGTTTTCGCGCGGCCCGGCGATCACCGGGGCGAAATTGGTCGGTGTCGATGCCCGTGGGCACCGCCACCACGTGATCCGGGCTAAGAAACCCGTCCACCGTCAGGTCCCGGACCATGGCCCGGCTCGTCGTCATGACCAATTCGCAGCCCCTGTTGTACAGCCATCGCGTGGGCCCGTTGCGCGAAACCGGCGCGCTGATGTGCCGGGTGCGCACCATCGCCGGGCGCCGCGCCAGGCCGAGGCGCGCCACCGCGGCAAGCCAATGATCGATGCTGGAATGGGTGTTGACGATGTCGGGCCGCCAGGCCCAAAAGACGCGCCGCATGGCGCGAAGGGCTTTGATACTCTTGCGCTTCAAGGGGACAGCGGTGGTTTCCAGCCCGAAGCGGGGGGCGGCACGGAAAATATCGCTGTCCCCATCGCATATCAGGCGCAATTGGTGACCTCTTGCGGCGATTTGGCGCGCCTCGGTCAGGATGCGGATCTCCTGGCCGCCCCAACCGAGGGAGGCTTCGGTGTGCAGGATGCGCAGGCGGCGTGCCGCCGTCATGACAGCGCGCCATATAGGTCGAGCCACTTGGCGACGGCCCGGGGAAGCGCCAAGCGCGGCCTGAGTGCCAGGGCCGCCTGCCTGGCGGCCCCAAGGTTCCCGAGCACGGCGGCGATGGCGTCGGCCAGCGCTTCGGGATCGCGGCTGGTGACCTTGCCGGCGCCGGTCTCAGCGATGGCATCGGCAATGCCGGCGTCGGCGGTGGTCACCACGGGCAGGCCCGACGCCAGGGCTTCCAGGGCGGCGTTGGGCATGGGGTCGTAAAGCGTCGGCAAGACGAAGAGGTCCGCCCCGTGAAGAACGGAACGAACATCGATGAGCGCGCCCGTCACCACCACGCGGTTTGAAACGCCTAAGCGATCGGCCAGTCCGATCAGGGTGTTCCGTGCCTTGTCGCGGCCGGCGATGATTAATGTCAAGTCCCGAAGGTTGGGTTCCGCCAAGGCCCGGACCAGGCAGAACGCGCCCTTTCGCTCGAACCCCGACCCCACGTAGGCCGCCACCGGGCCCTCTGCGTCGATGCCGAGGCGCGCGCGGGCGGCGGCGCGCTCTTGGGGCGCGGCGGGGCTGAAATGCTCCAGGTCCACGCCGTTTTCGATCACCCGGATACGCTCATCGGGGACATCGAGCCATTGGCGCAGCTCCCGGGCGACAAGGGCGGAGTTGGCGACGAAGATCATGTCGCTCTCGCGCGCCATCTTCAACTCGGTTTGCCGGTACATTCGGTGCATGGGATCGAGGTTCATGCCGACCCGCCGCCACCAGGGACGGCTTTTCTTCAGCCGGTCGAACCATGCCCCGTGCACGCCGTCGCCCGCCCGGAAGATATCGGCCGTCAGCAACCGTTCATGGGTTTGGACGAGAGAGAACCTGTTGCGTGCGAGGACATCACCAACCGATGCCTGAAACCGTCGATACCGTTGGCTCCGTCC
>JAPUGG010000176.1 GCA_027292975.1 Alphaproteobacteria bacterium
AATATGGCCCGCAAGCCCATGGGCGGGGACCGCGACCAGATCAGGGCCGTCGGTGCCGGTGAAGGCGACATCGCCATTGCCAACACCTACTACTTGGGCCGTCTCACCGCTTCCAAGAAGGCCCGGGACAAGGCTTTGGTCAAGAAGATCGGGGTCTTCTTTCCCAACCAAAACGGGCGCGGCGCCCATGTCAATATCTCCGGCGCCGGGGTGACCCGTTACGCGCGGAACAAGACGGAAGCGGTCAAGCTGCTTGAATTCCTGGTGGAGAAGGAATCCCAGATCCTGTTTTCCAAGGCCAATTACGAATACCCGGTCAGGCCGGACGTGCCCTATTCCGCCATCGTCGGGTCCTGGGGAGAATTTAGGGCCGATGAGATCAACGTCAGCGAACTGGGCAACCGCAATGCCGAAGCCGTGCGAATCATGGATCGGGCCGGCTGGCGCTAGAGAAAGGACGCCCCTTGACGACCGACGCCAGCCATCCCGGCGATCTCCGGGGCGCATCGGCCCGCGCCAACCGAGCTCGGCGGATCGACGGGTGGTCGTTTTTGACCGTGGCCATTGCCTCCCTGGTCGCGGTGCCGGTGGTGGTCGTGGCCGCCCATGTTCTGGTGCCAACGGGCGAAATTTGGGCGCACCTGGCGGAAACCCTGCTGCCGACTTATATCGCCAATTCACTTTGGCTCATGGTGGGCGTCGGAAGCGGCACCCTGGTCATCGGCGTCGGCACCGCGTGGTTGGTCACCATGTGCCGGTTCCCCGGCCGAAGGATCTTCGAGTGGGCGTTGCTGCTGCCCATGGCGGTACCGGCCTATGTCATCGCTTACACCTATACCGGGCTTCTGGAATTCGCCGGTCCCGTTCAGGAAACCCTGCGGTCGGTCACCGGCTGGGGCCGGGGCGATTACTGGTTTCCCGAAATTCGCAGCCTGCCGGGCGCCATCGCCATGCTCACCCTGGTGCTCTACCCCTACGTCTACCTGCTGTCGCGGGCGGCCTTTCTCGAACAGTCGGTCTGCGTCTTGGAGGTCTCCCGCACCCTCGGCCGCACGCCCTTCCAAGCTTTTCGATCGGTGGCGCTGCCCCTGGCGCGGCCGGCGGTGGCAACCGGGGTCGCGCTGGCCTTGATGGAAACCCTCAACGATTTCGGAACCGTCGAATATTTCGCCGTCGACACCTTCACCACGGGAATTTTCCGGACCTGGTACGGTCTCGGTGAACCGGCGGCCGCGGCGCAGTTGGCCGCCGCCCTGATGGTTTTCATCCTGGTCCTCGTCGCCATGGAGCGCCTGTCCCGGGGCGGCGGGCGCATTCATCACACAAGCCAGCGCTACCGCAGCCTTCCCCGCTACCCCTTGGCGGGGATGCGCGGCGTCATCGCGGTCGCGGCCTGCGCGGCGCCGGTCCTGCTGGGGTTCCTGTTGCCGGGTGGCGTGCTGCTGGCCTGGGCGATTGAAACCGCTAACGAAATGGTCGATGCCCAGTTCGTGTCTTACGCTTTCAATTCCTTCGTGTTGGCCACCGTTGCCTCGTTGCTGGCCGTCGCCATCGCCGTGCTGATCGCCTATGGGCTGCGTCTCAGGCCGAGCCCCGTCAGGACCGCCGCCGCCAGGGTCGCTTCCATGGGCTACGCCGTGCCCGGTGCGGTGATCGCGGTGGGCGTGCTGATTCCCTTCGCCTGGCTCGACGGCGTCGTCAACGACTGGACCCGCGCCACCATCGGCATGGAACCCGGCCTGATCCTGTCGGGCACCATTTGCGCGGTGACCTTCGCCTACGTGGTGCGGTTTTTGGCGGTGTCGTTCAATGCCGTCGAAGCATCGTTTGCCAAGATCACCCCTCATCTGGACGATGCTGCGCGATGCCTCGGCAAGCGGCCGATGGGGATTCTCACCAGGGTCCACCTGCCGATCATGGGCGGCAGCCTGTTGACGGCGGGGCTTTTAGTCTTTGTCGACGTCATGAAGGAGTTGCCCGCGACCCTGATCTTGCGTCCCTTTAACTTCGACACCCTAGCCATCAGGACCTATCAACTGGCCTCCGACGAACGCCTCGCCGATGCCTCTTCCGCCGCGCTCGCCATCGTGGCGGTGGGGATCATCCCGGTGGTCCTCCTCTCCATCGCCATCGCCCGCTCCCGGCCGGGCTCGCGAACCGTTAGCCGGGGCAGTAAAGGTCCTTAGAGATGAACCGCGATCCCGTCCTTACCCTGGAGCACGTCTCACACACCTTCGAAGACGGGACCAAGGTTCTCTCCGACATCGGTTTTACCGTCAGCCGGGGGGAGATTTTCTGTCTGCTTGGGCCGTCGGGCTGTGGCAAGACGACCACCCTGCGCCTCGCCGCCGGCCTGGAGCCCCTGGGCCAGGGCCGCATCACCATCGACGGGGTGGTGGTCGCCGACGAAACCACCGACATCGCGCCCGAACGGCGCGGGGTCGGCTTCGTGTTTCAGGACCAAGCGCTGTTTCCCCACCTTAACGTGCGCGACAACGTGGCATTCGGGATCGAACATCTCGCCCAAGGGGAAAGGGAGGCGCGGATTAGGGACATGCTGGCCCAGGTCTCCATGGTCGAATACGCCGATGCCTTTCCCCATCGCCTGTCGGGCGGCCAGCAACAACGGATCGCGCTGGCCCGGGCGTTGGCGCCCGATCCGCCGGTGCTTCTCTTGGACGAACCCTTTTCGGGCCTGGACGCCCGGCTGCGCAACACCGTTCGCGAAGACACCATGACCATCTTGAAGCAACGGGGGACCACCACCCTGATCGTCACCCACGACCCCGAAGAGGCCATGTATGTCGGCGACACCATCGCGGTGATGCGCGACGGTGGGATCGCGCAGGTGGGCGCGCCCGGCGATCTCTATTGCCGGCCGGTGACGCCTTTCGTCACTTTGATTTTCAGTTCCGCCAATCAGGTTCGCGGGATCGTCGAGAACGGCCACGTCGCGACCCCGTTCGGCCCCATTGCCGCGGAGGGGTTTGCCCACGGCGCCCCGGTCATCGTCTTGATGCGGCCCGAGGCCCTGCTGATCGATCCCCAGGGCGGCCCGCCGCCGGCCGATTCGCTCGGCACCGCCGAAGGCACCGTGGTGAACGTCCGGATGCTGCGCCGATCGGTGTTCACCCATATGGATTTCGGCGAATTCAACGGCGAACGGATTCACTTCCACGCCCGCAACGCCGGTCATTTCATGCCCGAGGAAGGCCGCACTTATCGGGTGTCCCTGGATCCCGAACAGACCTTCGTCTTTCCCATCCGGGACAAGGGCTGACCCGCCACAAAATCTCGACCATCACCCGTTGGCCCAGCCCGCGTTGCCCTTGGCAAGCCTTTCTGCCATTATCGCCGCAATCTCGCAGGCAACTTTTATTGCGGAGTTAGCGCTATGAGCATTGGCGTCTGGCAGGTGGTGATCATCCTCGTCATCGTCGTCATCATATTCGGGGCGGGCAAGCTGCCCCATGTGATGGGCGACGTTGCCAAGGGGATAAAGAATTTCAAGAAGGGTATGGTGGACGACGAACCCCAAACCAAGCAAAGCATCAGAGAGTCAGAGGCGGTCGAGGCCGACCCAGGGCCGAAGGCCGAAAAGGCCGAGGCCGAAAACAAGCAGAGTTGATCGAGGGGCGCACGGCGTCTCCTTCCCCTACGCCAGGCGGATAGGTCGCGATGTTCGATATCGGCTGGGTGGAGATGATGGTCGTCGTCGTGGTGATGATCATCGTCATCGGTCCCAAGGACCTGCCGGTGGTGCTGCACACCATGGGCCGCTGGATCGCCCGTGTGCGCGCCATGGCCCGGAACTTCCAGGACAGCATCGAGGAAATCGCCGAGGAATCGGGTCTCGACCAGATACGCGACGAAGTACGCTCGATCCGTGATTTCAGCATCGAGGACGAGATCGAAAAAGCCATCGACCCCGAAGGCGAGATGAGGGAGGGAATCGCCGGCGATCCCGCCAAAGCGCTGGAAAGTGGTGAAGAGGGCGCCGAGGGTCAAGGGCCCGAAGGTAAAGGGCCCGAAGGTAAAGGGCCCGAAGGTAATGGGGAGGACGCGCCGGAGCCCGAAAGCGGCGTGCCGGCGCGGGGAGAAAAGACGTGACCGCCGAGAGCCAGGGCGAATCCAAGATGCCGTTGCTCGACCACCTGGTCGAGTTGCGCAACAGGCTGGTCTATGCCATGTCGGCGCTGCTGGTGGCGTTCCTGATCTGCTATTTCTTCGCCGAGGATATCTTCGCCTTCCTGGTGCGCCCATTGGCCGATATCTACGCCGGCCAGGAAGGCCGCCGGATGATTTTCACCGGCCTCACCGAGACCTTCTTCACTTACGTCAAGGTCGCGTTTTGGGCCGGCGCCTTCATTTCCTTCCCGTTCATCGCCATGCAGCTCTGGATGTTCATCGCGCCGGGACTCTACAAGAATGAAAAGCTCGCCTTCCTGCCGTTCCTGGCGGCAACGCCGGTGTTGTTCTTCCTTGGCGGGGCGCTGGTCTATTACTTCATCTTCCCGCTGGCCTGGAGCTTCTTCATAAGTTTCGAGACGCCGGGCGGCCCGGGCCAACTGCCGATCCAGTTGGAGGCCCGCGTCGGCGAATACCTGTCCCTGGTGATGAAGCTGATCTTCGCCTTCGGGCTTTGTTTCCAGCTGCCCATCGCGCTCACCCTGATGGGGCGGGTCGGGCTGGTCACCGCCGCCACATTGGCCGCCAAGCGCAAGTATGCCCTGGTGATCACCTTCATCGTCGCCGCCGTCCTCACGCCCCCCGACCTTATTTCCCAGGTCGGCCTGGCCCTGCCGATCATCGTTCTCTATGAAATATCCATCCTCTCGGTCAGGCTCTTCGAGCGCCGGCGCTCGGCAAGCGAGGAGGAGGCCGAGGATGATGAGGGCGACGCCGCCGAGGACGACGATTACCACGACGATGACGACGATATCGATGCCGATGAGGACGGGGATGGAGACGGCGATGACGGCGACGACAGGCGATGAAGCCGGCCCGTTCACACCCGGTGGACGGTGCCGGGCCGGGCGCTTATGGCCTCGGGCCTCATAACAGGTGACACCCCATGTTCGACATCCGCTGGATCCGCGAAAACCCCGAAGCCTTCGACGGCGGCCTCAAGCGTCGGGGGTTGAAGCCCCGCGCCAGCGAACTGATCGCCCTCGACACCCAAAGGCGCGGGAAACTGACCGCGGCCCAGAAAATCCAGACCCGGCGCAACGCCATTTCCAAGGAAATCGGCGCCCTGAAAGCCCAGGGTGAAGACGCCAGTGAGGTCATTGCCCGGGGGGCCAAGGACAAAGACGCCCAGGCCGAGATAGAGGCCGCGGCCCAGCGATTGGCAGCGGCCCTCGACGAGGCCTTGGCCGGGATCCCCAACCTGCCCGCCGCCGACGTGCCCGAGGGCGCCGACGATGCCGCCAACGTGGAACTCCGCAGGCACGGCACGCCGCGCCAATTCGATTTCGAGGCCAAGGAGCATTTCCAACTCGGCGAGGCCCTGGGCCTGATGGATTTCGAGCAGGCCGCCAAGATGTCGGGCGCGCGCTTCGTCATCCTCAAGGGCGCCTTGGCGCGGCTTAACCGCGCTTTGGGCGCTTTCATGCTCGATCTGCAAACCGGGGAGGCGGGCTACACGGAAGTGGTGCCGCCTTACCTGGTGCGCGATGCGGCGCTGTTCGGCACCGGGCAATTGCCGAAGTTCGCCGACGACCAGTTCGCGACCAACACCGAGCATTGGTTGATCCCCACCGCCGAGGTGCCGCTCACCAACCTGGTGCGCGAACTTATCCTCGCCGAGGAGGACCTGCCGCTTCGCTTCACCGCGCTGACGCCGTGCTTCCGCTCGGAAGCCGGATCCGCCGGCAAGGACACCCACGGCATGATCCGCCAGCACCAGTTCGACAAGGTGGAACTGGTCTCCATCACCCACCCCGACGATTCCCCGGCCGAACACGAACGCATGACGGCGGCGGCCGAAGAGGTGCTCAAGCGTCTCGGGCTTCCCTATCGGGTGGTGACGCTGGCGACCGGCGACATGGGCTTTTCGGCGCACAAGACCTATGACATCGAGGCCTGGCTGCC
>JAPUGG010000177.1 GCA_027292975.1 Alphaproteobacteria bacterium
GCCTTGGGGATACCTGGCGATGATGGCCTCCGCCGTTTTCATGTTTTCGTCGCTGAAGGCGAAGGCCTCGGGCTGGTCGATGACCGCGCTCACCGGTCGATCTCCCCGAAAACGATATCTAGCGAGCCGATGATCGCCACCACGTCGGCCAGCATGTGGCCCTTGGCCAGGAAATCCAGCCCCTGGAGATGGGCGAATGCCGGCGCCCTGATCTTGCAACGGTAGGGTCGATTGGTGCCGTCGGACACCACATAGACGCCGAATTCGCCCTTGGGCGCCTCGACGGCGGTGTAGGTCTCGCCGGCGGGCACGTGATAGCCCTCGGTATAGAGCTTGAAGTGGTGGATCAGCGCTTCCATGGAATGTTTCATCTCGGCCCGGCGCGGCGGCACGATCTTATGGTCGTCCACCGTCACCGGCCCGCCGGGCAGTTCATCGATGGATTGGCGCATGATCCTAAGGCTCTGGCGCATTTCCTCCATGCGCACGAGATAGCGCGCATAGCAATCCCCCGTCTTGCCCACCGGCACGTCGAAATCGACCCGGTCGTAGGCATCATAGGGCTGGGCCTTGCGGAGGTCCCAGGCCACGTCGGAGGCCCGCAACATGGGTCCCGTGAAACCCCAGTCGATGGCGTCGCTGGCCGAGCACACGCCGATATCCACCGTGCGCTGGCGGAAAATGCGGTTGTCGCTCAGCAGCGTCTCGACATCGTCGAGATGGGCGGGGAATGAGTCGCAAAAGGCGAGGATATCATCGGTCAGGCCATCGGGCAGGTCCATATGCACCCCGCCCGGCCGAAAATAGGCGGCGTGAAGGCGCGCGCCCGAGGCGCGTTCGTAGAATTCCATCAGCTTCTCGCGCTCTTCGAAGCCCCATAGCAGCGGCGTCATGGCGCCCACGTCCAACGCCATGGTGGTGATGTTGAGGATGTGGCTGAGGATGCGGCTGATTTCGGCGAACAGCACCCGGATGTACTGGGCCCGGGGCGGCACCACGATGCCCAGAAGCTTTTCGATGGCCAGCGCGAAGGCGTGTTCCTGGGACATCGGGGCGACGTAGTCGAGGCGGTCGAAATAGGGCACCGCCTGGAGATAGGTCTTGTATTCGATCAACTTCTCGGTGCCGCGATGAAGCAGGCCGATATGGGGATCGGCCCGCTCGACGATCTCGCCGTCCATCTCCAACACCAGGCGCAGGACGCCGTGGGCGGCGGGATGCTGGGGCCCGAAATTGAGGGCGAAGTTCTGGATCTGGGATTCAGCCATCGCCCTCTCCATCGCCGTCACCGCTCCCCGGCATGGCCTGGCGCATGGCCTCGGCGCCTTCCCAGGGACTCAGGAAATCAAAGTTGCGGAATTCCTGGTCGAGCTTGACCGGTTCGTAGACGACCCGTTTCTGTTCGTCGTCATAGCGCACCTCCACATAGCCCGTGAGGGGAAAATCCTTGCGCAGCGGGTGCCCCTCGAAACCGTAATCGGTGAGGATGCGGCGCAGGTCGGGGTGGCCGGAAAAGAGGACGCCGTAGAGATCCCAGGTTTCCCGTTCCCACCAGCCGGCGGCCGAGTAGACCGAAGTGACCGAGGGCACCGGCGTCTCGGCGTCGGTACTAAGCTTGACCCGCACGCGGTGGTTCTGGCGCATGGAGAGCAGCTGGTAGACGACCTCGAACCGTTCCGCGCGCTCGGGATAGTCGACGCCGCAGATATCGATCAACTGATGCATCCGGCAGTTGGTGTCGTCGCGCAGCGCCGTCAGAACCTGGACGATCGCCTGGCGCCTGACGGAAACGGTCAATTCCCCATTGGCGAGAACCACACCGAGCACGTCGTCGGGCAGCAGCACGCGGATGTAGCTACCCAACTCGTTGAGGGCTTCAAGGCGTTCGCTTCGCTCGTCCATGGATACTTGTTCTGCTGGGCCGACGCTCGTTCAGCGCATGAGGGTGCCGGTACGGCGAATTTTCTTCTGCAATTGGAGGATGCCGTAGAGCAACGCTTCGGCCGTCGGCGGACAGCCCGGCACGTAGATATCGACCGGCACGATGCGGTCGCAGCCGCGCACCACCGAGTAGGAATAGTGGTAATAGCCGCCGCCATTGGCGCAAGACCCCATGGAGATCACCCAGCGCGGCTCGGCCATCTGGTCGTACACCCGGCGCAGCGCCGGCGCCATCTTGTTGGTCAGCGTGCCGGCCACGATCATCACGTCGGACTGGCGCGGGCTGCCCCGAAAGACTAATCCGAACCGGTCGAGATCGTAGCGGCTGGCCGCGGTCTGCATCATCTCAATGGCGCAACAGGCGAGGCCAAAGGACATCGGCCAGAGCGAACCGGTCCGCGCCCAATTCACCACGGCGTCGATTTTGGCGACGATGAATCCCTTTTGCTGGAATTCCTCGGATGCCCCGCCCAAGACCCGGTCCTGTTCGGGACCCGGCCCCAAGCCACCGCCGGGCGCGGCTTTGTCGCCGGTGACGGTCATGGCACCCTCTTAATGGCGCTTGATCGGGTCATTCCCACTCCAGCGCCCCTTTCTTCCATTCATAGACGAAACCGATGGTCAACACGGCCAGGAACACCATCATGGACCACAGGCCCAGCGCCCCGATGTCGCCGAACGCGACCGCCCAGGGAAACAGGAAGGCGACCTCCAGGTCGAAGATGATGAACAAAATGGCGACCAGATAAAACCGCACGTCGAAGCGGCCGCGCGCGTCCTCGAAAGGATCGAAGCCGCATTCATAGGGCGAAAGCTTCTCCCGGTCGGGCTTCTGCTGGGCGACGATCAGCGACGCGGCCACCATCAAGACGGCCAAGCCGACGGCGATGCCGAGAAAGATCAGGATGGGAAGGTATTGAACGAGAAGTTCCTGCATCTCACCAACCCTAAACACCGTAACACAACCGAAGACGCGGCAACCTGGCCCAGGCGAAAGGCCGCCATGGCGTAGCTCACACTATAAACTTGAGAACGGCATGAAAAGCAAACAATACCTGATCGCCCAAAATCGCTGGAATTCCCCTGCAAGGCCCGGAAATGGCGGGAGTGACGGGACTCGAACCCGCGGCCTCTGGCGTGACAGGCGGGTGACAAATAGAAGCACCTTAAGCCCTTGCAAACATATCGGTCTCCGACCGCACCCGCAGAAACCCGAGGATTGCAGGGTGAAGTTTGAAAGACATTTGGTACAAGGTGGGGTTTGCCCACTTTGATAGCCGCCGCGCCACCTTGGTGCCCACCCCACCGCCGGTGCCGATATCGGCGCCACCAATCCAGAACCAACCCATTCCCTGCTCCGTATTCCCCCCAGGAGGCCCTCAGAGCGCGCTACAGTGTTCATGGTGTGTTCTCATACCCCCCAAGGAGATGCGCCTGTAGACCCCCTCCAAGGCCACCAGGGGCGAAATAGATAAATCCATGTCAAGAATGACGAAACTTCACAAAAACACCGTACACGTTCCCGATGTTCCCCACCAAATTATCCAAGGAACCCGCGGGCCACAGGCCCCTGGCGGCCCTGGTACAGATCGGCGCGGCGCGCGCCACACCTATATAGTTGGCGACGTTTCCGTTATCCGGTCGACGAAGATCACGTTCAAGGCAGCAGAGAACATCAGCCAGGCGGTAGGCTACGCGGCGGAGATCGGCTTTCCCCTGCAATACAATCTGACGATCGACTGGCCTGACGACAGCAAGCATTATCACGATCAAATATTGCGCGAGCTGGCGAAATGGCAGCGCTACAACATGGGCAAAGCGGTATTTGTCTGGTGTCGGGAAGCCAAAAACGGGCCTCACAGCCATATCCTCCTGTCATGCCCGCCTAAGATGAAACCCAGGCTGGATAAGCTGGTGGTGAAATGGTTGAAGCGGATCCTGAACTGCAGGAGCCTGCCTACAAGAGCCAAATGGTTCAGGTCCATCCATAAAACGGGCGATCCTGCCGAACACATAGACAAACGGGTCAAGTACATCCTCAAGGGCGCCGATGCTGACACCAGGCTGCATTTCGGGATCGACAAGGAGGAGCTGACCTATATCCGGGGCAAGCGCACGGGCATGAGCCAGGCATTGAACGTGTCGGCGCGTCGGCGAGCTGGTGCGGCGGTGCCATCAGGTCTACGTCGACCAACCAAGGAAATGCTCGGGGCTGCCAGGGAGCGGGATCGCTTGGAAGCAGAACGGAAGGCGTCCGGCTCGTTCACATCACCGTATTCGTCGACAGTGACGCCGGCGTCAAGCCCAGGCCGTGAAGGACTACCGACGGCAATACGGCATGACGCAGGAGCGAATGGCCCAGGCCATAGGGGTATCGGCGGCCCCAACTGGCCTGCGCTGAGCAAGGCCGTTTCGGGCTAGGCGAGGAAGCAG
>JAPUGG010000178.1 GCA_027292975.1 Alphaproteobacteria bacterium
CGATGGCCTTGGCGGGATTGAGGTCCTTGGGACAGGCATTGGTGCAGTTCATGATGGTGTGACAGCGATAGAGCCGGAATGGATCCTCCAGCGCGTCGAGCCGTTCGCCGGCATGCTCGTCGCGCGAATCGACGATCCAGCGGTAGGCCTGCAACAACGTGGCGGGGCCCAAGAACCGCTCGGAGTTCCACCAATAGCTGGGACACGAGGTCGAGCAGCAGAAACAAAGGACGCATTCCCACAACCCGTCGAGCTCCTTGCGCTCCTCGGGGCTTTGCAGGCGTTCGCCGTGGCCGGGCTCCGGCGTCTCGGACTTGAGCCAGGGCTCGATGGCGGCGTACTGGGCATAGGCCTCGTTGAGGTCGGGCACCAGGTCCTTCACCACCTTCAGATGGGGCAGGGGATAGACCTTGGCATCGCCCTTGATCTCGGCGATGAGTTTGATGCAGGCCAGCGTATTGACGCCGTCCACGTTCATGGCACACGACCCGCAAACGCCTTCGCGGCACGAGCGGCGGAAGGTGACGGTGGAATCGACCTCGTTCTTTATTTTGATCAGGGCGTCCAAGACCATGGGACCGCAATCGTCCAGGTCCACCTCGAAGGTATCGAGACGCGGGTTGTCGTCCTTATCGGGGTCCCAACGATAGACCTTAAAGGATTTCACGTTTTCGGCCCCTGCCGGGGCCTTGTGGGTCTTGCCCTGTTTCACCTTGGAATTTCGGGGAAGTGCGAATTCCACCATGGGGCTGATCCTTAGTAAACCCGTTCCTTGGGCGGAAAGGTGTCGATATCGTCGGAGAGTGTGTTGAGATGCACGGGACGATAGGTGAGACGGGTGTTATGGGCGCCGTCCAGGTAAACCACCGTGTGCTTCATCCAGTTCTCGTCGTCGCGCTCGGGGTGGTCCTCGTGGGCATGGGCGCCCCGGCTTTCCTTGCGCGCCTCGGCGCAATGGAGCGTCGCCACCGCTTGGCTCATCAGGTTCTCAAGCTCCAACGCTTCCACCAGGTCGGAGTTCCAGATCATCGAGCGGTCGGTGACGGCCATGTCGGCGAGTTCCTCGGCGCAGGCATCGATCAGTTGCACGCCCTCGGTCAACACCTCCGACGTCCGGAAGACGGCGCAGTTGCTCTGCATGATGCGCTGCATCTTGTCGCGGATCCGGGCCACCGGGGTCGCGCCCTTGGCGGTGCGGACCTGGTCCAGATGGGCGATCGCCTCATCGCCGGCGCCTTTGGGCGGGGTGATCGCCGGACCGCCCGGCTTCACCAGTTGAGAGGCCCTGTCCGCCGCCGCCCGCCCGAAGACGATGATGTCGAGCAGCGAGTTGCAGCCCAACCGGTTGGCCCCATGGACCGAAACGCAAGCCGCCTCGCCGATGGCCATGAGGCCGGGCACCACGCGGTCGGGGTCGTCGTCGGTGGGGTTGATGACCTCGCCGTGATAATTGGTGGGGATGCCGCCCATGTTGTAATGCACCGTCGGCAGCACCGGGATCGGCTCCTTGGTGAGGTCGACGCCGGCGAAAATCTGCGCCGTCTCCGTTATTCCCGGCAAGCGCTCGGCCAGGAGGTCCGGGTCGAGATGCTCGAGATGGAGGTGGATGTGGTCCTTATTGGGCCCGACGCCGCGGCCTTGGCGGATTTCCACCGTCATGGAGCGGCTGACCACGTCGCGCGAGGCGAGGTCCTTGACGGTGGGCGCGTAACGCTCCATGAAGCGTTCGCCTTGGGAATTGGTGACATAACCGCCTTCGCCCCGCGCCCCTTCGGTGATGAGGCAGCCCGAGCCGTAAATGCCGGTGGGGTGGAACTGGACAAATTCCAGGTCCTGGAGGGGCAGGCCGGACCGCAGCACCATGGCGTTGCCGTCCCCGGTGCAGGTATGGGCCGAGGTGCAGGATAAATAAGCCCGACCGTAGCCACCGGTCGCCAGCACCGTCATCGGCGCGAGAAAGCGGTGGATGGTGCCGTCTTCCAGGCTCCAGGCCATGACGCCGATGCAGGCGCCGTCATGGGCCATGATCAGGTCGAGGGCGAAATATTCCACGAAGAACCGGGCCTTGTGCTTGAGCGTCTGTTGGTAAAGGGTGTGGAGAATGGCGTGGCCGGTGCGGTCGGCGGCGGCGCAAGCGCGATGGGCGAGTTTCTCGCCGTAATTGACGGTGTGGCCGCCGAAGGGCCGCTGGTAGATCTTGCCTTCGTCGGTGCGCGAGAACGGCACCCCGAAATGTTCGAGCTCGGTGATCGCCGGGATGGCGTTGCGCACCATGAATTCGATGGCGTCCTGGTCGCCGAGCCAGTCCGAGCCCTTGACCGTGTCATACATGTGAAACCGCCAATCGTCGGGCTCCAAATTGCCGAACGACGCGCTGACGCCGCCCTGGGCGGAGACCGTATGGCTGCGGGTGGGAAAGACCTTGGTGACGCACGCGGTATCCAGTCCCGCCGCCGTCATGCCCAGGGTCGCGCGCAAGCCCGCGCCGCCGGCGCCGACGACGATGACGTCGAATTGATGGTCGGTGACAGGGTAGGGCTCGGACATGAACTACGACCCAAGGGCGATGCGCAGGACGGAGAGGATAGAGACCAAGGCGGCGAGCGCCGCGCCCCCCTTGATGGCGATAATCAGGGTGAATTTCGCGGCCTCGGTATGGACGTAGTCTTCGATCACCTCTTGCAAGCCCAGCTGCAGATGATGGAAACCGACCACCAGCAATGCGATCATCGCCACCGGGGCGATCGGTCCGCGCAGCCAGGCCACCACCTCGCCATGGCCGGCGCCGGACAGTGCCGCCAGGGAGGCGACAAACCAGAAGACCAGGGGGACCAGGGCAATTGCGGTCAGCCGCTGGGCCCACCAACGGGCGGCCCCTTCCCTGGCTGAACCGAGCCCGCGCACGCGGCGGAGACGGCTTCCCAGCGTCGTCGGGCCGCTCATGGGATGCCGCCAAGACCAACCATACCCACCACCCAGGCGGCGCCGGTCAGCGCCAAAGAAGCCAGCACCGCGCACCAGCCGGTCAGCCGCGCGGTGGTGAGCTCGAAACCCATGCCGATGTCCCAGAACAAATGCCGGATGCCGTTGCAGAGGTGATAGAACAGCGCCCAAGTGAAGCCCAGCAGCACCAGCCAGCCAAACCATGATCCGGCGACCGCCCGGGCGCCTGCGAACCACTGGGGCCCCGCCGCGGCCGCGGCCAACCAATAAACCAGAAGCAGCGCGCCGAGCCCGAGGGCGACCCCCGTCATGCGATGAAGGATGGAAAGAACGGAAGTGAACTGGGGCCGGTAGACTTGAAGATGGGGCGACAGCGGACGGTCGTCTTGAGCCATGGAAGGGCCTCGGTCAGGGGCCGGGCCACCACATGTTAGGCCACGCGCGCACCCGGTTCAGGGCCCCGGTTTAGACCCTGGCCCGCGGCAAGTCAACGACGGCAAACGCGCGCCCCCGGCGGGTCAGGGAACAATCGGCGGGCCGAAAGTACCAGCCCCGGGAAGCGGCGAAATCGGGCGCGGCGGGGCCGGTTTCCGAGACCGTGGCCGGCGCCATCGGGCAGCGGTCCGAAAAATACCAGGGAATCAGGGCTTTACAACGGAATTCTTTATTTACTATTTATCGTCTTGTGGACAAAATTGTGGAAAAACTGTGCGCTCTTTGTGAGTATTTAACAATTTTATGCACAAGAAATATCAATTTTACTTGACTTTTTACTTGCGATATTCGGCGGGCAGGGTGATCATTTACCCGGTTCATGGGAGTACCGGGTCCGTAACCGAGTCCAAGGGGGGAGGCTCCTCCGGGTTTCTTCAATTGGTCCGGATTTGGGTCCGGGGGCTGGACATTCAGGCCGGCTTCGGCCGGACGGATGAAAGGCCTGGCGTCGGGGGCGACTCCTGCTTCGGGAGGAGTTTCGCGAGAAGGCGGCCTTGACGGGCCGGTCGCCACCGGGCGGGGGGAATGGTTTCTACCGCCGAGCCGGTGTTTCCTGGTCCGCGTGTCTCCCCAAGGGCAAGCGGGCCGTTCCGGGGCTTTTGAAAGAGAGGCCCGGGTTCCAGGCGGATCATTACGGGGGCAACCCCGCATTGGTTCGTCCCTCCCCGCCGAAAGGGCAACTTTTCGTCGGGGCACTCCGGGAGGAGACTTTCGGGCCGGGGGCAACCTCGGGGAAGCGGGGAAACCTAAGCTTCCAAATGGGAACGGGAAAGGCCGCCGCGGTGGAATACCCATCCCTTCGCTAGGCACCGCAGCCCTCTCGGGGGCACCGGCTGCCGCAGCGGGTATCGCTTCTCTCCCTGGGATGCGGTGGTCGTCTGGGGTGGTCGCCAGGTGGCCCGCCATTCCCTTGTGCCGGGGGCAGCTCTCGCTCCCTGGGCGTCAGGTCCGTCCTTCGCGGGACATAAAGTGCAAGGTCCTTGGTCCTTGTGCGCCTGACGCCCTTTATCACTCCAAACCTCATCCGCCAGGCAACTAAATTTTGCGGGAAACGGTGTTTGGCCCGGAAATGCTCTAGGACCGGCGTTCAGGCGGTTTGTAGAGCCGCGATGGCATCGGCGAAATCGACGACGCGCCGCGCTTCGGCTGCGTGCAGCGCCTCCACCATGCGTCCGTCGAGGGTGGCGACGTGTTCCCCCTTCGCCGTCGCCGCGGCGAAGGCCGCGATGATCCGTTTGGCCTCGCTGACCGCCGCGGCCGAAGGTGCGAAGGCGGCATTGGCGGGAGCGATCTGGCGCGGGTGGATGACCTGCTTGCCGTCGAACCCGAGGCCGCGGCCCTGGGCGCAGGCGGCGGCGAAGCCGGCATCGTCGGAAAAATCGGGATAGACCGCGTCGATGGCGCCGAGCCCATGAGCCCGGGCGGCGAGCAGGGTGCGTTCCAGGGCATAAAGCATGGCCGTGCGCTGACCTTCGACCTCGGCGCGCAATTCCTTGGCGAGATCCTCGAGCCCCATGGTGAAGTGGGCGAGGCGGCCATGGGCGGCGGCGATCTCGGGGGCGGCGAGGACCGCCCGGGCGGTTTCCATCATCGCCCAGAGCCGCGCGCCGGCACCCTCGGCGTCGAGCAGGTCGCCGGCGGCGCGCACATCGTCGGGGCCGGTGACCTTGGGCAACACCACCCCATGGGCACCCGAAGCGGCGGCGGCGCGGAGGTCGGCCTCCGCCCAGGGGGTATCCATGGCGTTCACGCGGACGACGATTTCGCGCCGCCCAAAGCCGCCCGCGGCGATGGCCGCGCACACCTGGTCACGGGCCGCCTCCTTGGCGTCGGGCGCAACCGAGTCTTCCAGATCGAAGATCAGCACGTCGGCCGGCAGGGTTTTCGCTTTTTCATGGGCCCGCGCGTTGGTCCCGGGCATGTAGAGACAACTGCGCCGGGGCCGCTCGGCCCCTGTCTCGGTGAACTCCGCCATTGCTCCCTCCGGGGGCGATCGACCGCTCTTGGCAAACTCCGAGCGAGACTACGGGTCGGGCCGATGCCGTGCAAGGGCGGTCCCACGGGAAGTGTCTTAGCGCCGGGTTGTGTCGGGCCCGGGCCTGGGATATGACACCGGGGGCGTTGCCAACGGGGGCCCGCGCGAAGCGCAATGAACACGGCGGAATTTCTTATCAAGGGCCTGATAGTGGGCTTTCTGGTGGCCGTGCCGGTCGGGCCGGTCGCCGTCATGTGCATTCACCGCACCATCGCCCATGGGCGTCTCGCCGGGTATGTCTGCGGCCTGGGTGCGACCCTAGCGGACACCGTTTTCGGCGCCATCGCGGCGTTGGGCCTCGGCTTCATCGCCGCCGAGCTGATCGCCAACCAGTCCTGGCTCAGAATCGGCGGCGGCATCCTGCTGGTCGCCCTTGGCCTCCGACTGGCGCTTTCCCGGCACCTGACCCGCGGTGCCGAGGCCCAGGAACGCGAAGAGGAACGCGAAGAGGAACGCCATGGGCAAGGCAATGGGGAAGATGATGGGACGGGCTCCTTGTCATCTCGGCAAGGGCTCGACGCTCACATCGGCAACTTCGCCTCATCCTTCGTGGTGATGATCACCAATCCCATCACGCTGTTGTCCTTCGCCGCCATCTTCGCCGCCATCGACATCGCCGAGATCGGCGAAAAGACGCGCTGGGCCTTTGCCCTGGTCGCCGGCATATTCGCCGGCGGGGCGCTGTGGTGGACCATCCTGATCACGGTCTCTTCCCTGTTCCGCCACCGCATCGACGCTCAAGGCATCCTCTGGGTCAGCCGCGGTGCGGGCGCCCTGGTCCTGATCTTCGGCCTCGTCATCCTGTTCTTCCCCGAACTCCTGCCCCAACGCCCAGGCGCGCCCGGATTTTAGCCAGGCCCTAGAGATAACCCCTAAAGATAGCCCCGCGCCAGTTCCTCGGCGATCTGCACGGCGTTGAGCGCCGCCCCCTTGCGCAGGTTGTCCGACACCACCCAGAGCGATAGACCGTAGGCCACGGTATCGTCGATGCGGATGCGGCTGACATAAACGGCATCCTCGCCGGCGCATTCCTCGGGCGTCACGTAACCCTCGTCGGCCCGGCGGTCGACCACCACGATTCCGGGCGCATGGTCCAGCGCCTCGCGCGCCTCCTCGGCCGAGAGCGGGCTCTCGAACTCGACGTTCACCGCCTCGCCATGGCCGATGAACACCGGCACCCGCACGCAGGTGGCCTGGACCTCGATGGCGGGGTCGAGGATCTTCTGGGTCTCGGCGCGGATCTTCCACTCTTCCTTGGTGGCGCCGTCCTCCATGAACGTGTCGATATGGGGGATGACGTTGAAGGCGATCTGCTTGGTGAACTGCTCCTTGACCATGGGGTCGTTGACGAAGACGCCCCGGGTCTGGTTGAACAGCTCGTCCATGGCGGCCTTGCCGGCGCCCGACACCGACTGGTAGGTCGCCACCACCACCCGGCGGATGGTGGCGAGATCGTGGAGCGGCTTCAGCGCCACCACCATCTGGATGGTCGAGCAATTGGGGTTGGCGATGATATTGCGTTCGCGGCAGCCGGCCATGGCTTCCGGGTTGACCTCGGGCACCACCAGGGGGACGTCCTCGTCCATGCGGAAGCGCGACGAATTGTCGATGACCATGCACCCGGCCGCCGCCGCGCGCGGCCCATGGCTGTCGGCGACCGCGGCGCCGGCGGAAAACAGCGCCATGTCGGTGCCCTCGAAGTCATAGTGCTCGAGGTTGGCGACCTTCAGTATGCGCCGCTCGCCGAACGACACCTCCTTGCCCAGCGAGGCCGAGGAGGCGAGCGCGACCACCTCGTCGGCGGGAAATTCCCGCTCCGACAAACTCTGCAGTATCTCCCGGCCGACATTGCCGGTGGCGCCGACCACGGCGAGCTTGTACCCCATGGGCCTGGTTTCCTGGCGGTCGGGTGAAAGGGCCCGGATCACTTACCCCTAAAGGCGCGCGCGCGCAAGCGGGGCGGTCGGCCGGCCGGCGCAGAGGGCCGGGCACTTCCATTGCGGGGGCGCCCTCCGGTGGTTCGCCATGGCCCAAACCGGGCGTGTCAAATTTCTTGGCCCCCCCATGATCCACGGCTAGATTGCCCTTGCGGCTTACGATGCGTGGCGAACCATGAGGATGGGCCAATGTTTCCGCTTTCACACATGATGAAATCCTTCGTGCGCGTGGGCACCCTCAAGGTGATCGACGCCGACGGAAACCTCCACGTGTTTTCAGGCGACCCCGGGCCCAACGTCACCATGCGGCTGACCGACCGGTCTCTCTATCACAAGCTCGTCTTCAATCCCGAGTTGCATGCGGGCGAAGCCTACATGGATGGCCGCATGAGCTTCGAGGATTCGACCCTGCGCGATTTCCTGACCCTGTTTTCGCTGAACCGCCTGTCCCTGGGCTCGTACCCGTTGCAGAAGGTCCTCAGGGCGGTCTCGCGCCAGTTCAAGCGTCTCCAGCAGGCCAATCCGGTCGGCAAGGCCCAGCGGAACGTGGCCCACCATTACGATTTGGGGAACGATTTCTACCGGCTGTTTCTCGATGACGGGCTGCAGTATTCCTGCGCCTATTTCTTAGAAGACGACGAGACCCTGGAACAGGCGCAGCACAACAAGCGTAGGCTGCTCGCGGCCAAGCTCAACCTGGCGCCGGGCCAGACCATTCTCGATATCGGCTGCGGCTGGGGCGACCTCGCGCTCTATCTTGCCGGCCTGGAAGATGTCGAGGTCACCGGCGTCACCCTTTCCCGGGAGCAGGCCGATCTTGCCCAGGCCCGCGCCCGGGAAGCCGGGCTGGATGGCCGCGTCCGGTTTGCCCTCAAGGACTACCGGGAGCTCGAAGGGCGTTTCGACCGGATCGTCTCGGTGGGCATGGTCGAACACGTCGGCGTCCATCATTACGGGGAGTTCTTCGGCAAGCTGAACGCGCTCATGGAAGATGACGGATTGGCGTTGATCCATTCCATCGGCCACATGAGCCCGCCGGGAACCGCCAGCCCGTGGCTGCGAAAGTACATTTTCCCGGGCGCCTATTCACCGGCGCTATCGGAGGTGTTCGCCGCCGTCGAGCAAAATTCCCTATGGGTCACCGACCTGGAGTTCCTGCGCCTCCATTACGCGAAAACCCTCGCCCACTGGGGCCGGCGCTTCGCCGCTAACCGGGCCGAAATCGAGGCCATGTACGACGAAAAATTCGCCCGTATGTGGGAGTTCTACCTGACCAGCGCCGAAATGATGTTCGTGACCGGCAGCCAACTGGTTTTCCACATGCAATTGGCGCGCAAGCGCGACGCCGCGCCCATCAATCGCGACTACATCACCGACCGGCAGCGCGCCTACGCGAAGCGGGAAACCGTCGGCCGGCCGGAAGCGGCGTCCTAGCGTACTTTCCGGCCGACATTGCCAGTGCCTCCGACCCGCTCCACGATGGCGCCGCCGGCGGCTTTTAAGGCGCTCTCACCACCCGATCGCCTTGGGCAGCCATGTCGCGATCTCTGGGAATTGGAACAGCAGCACGATGGCAACCACTTGCAGCGCGACGTAGGGCATGACGCCCACATAGATGTCGCGGCTGGAAACTTCAGGCGGCGCGACGCCCTTCAGGAAGAACAGTGACCAGCCCACCGGCGGCGTCAGGAATGAGGTCTGGAGCACCAGGCAGACCAAGATCGCGACCCACACCATGTCGACGTCAGTGCCGGCGAAGACGGGGAGGAACAGCGGCAGGACGATATAGCAAATCTCGATCCACTCCATGAAGAAGCCGAGCA
>JAPUGG010000179.1 GCA_027292975.1 Alphaproteobacteria bacterium
TTGAACTGTCAGTAATGACAGTTTCGGGGTGAATTTATTCCAAGGCGCTCGGAATTACAATTCCTAGCTCGATTCTGCTGCGCGCCAACACGGTGATCGAATAAGAAAAACCGAAATCGCTTATGTCCGCTTATGGCTAAAAGCGGACATAAGGTTAACGGCGGAATGAGGGCCGTTCGGTCTCGTTCATTAGGAATAAAGAACCCCCCGACGCAAGCGGTTGCGTCGAAACCTCGATCGCTCCGACAGAAAGCATGCTTTTTCGGCTTAATGCGGTTTGGAACACTGTTTTTTTATCGACTTGTTAGCCAGGGCGTTAGCCTCGCGGATCACGGGATGGATCGTTTGGCCCACAAACTTTAGCCTTCACAGAGGATCCGGCGTGACAGGGACAGTTTCAGCCGCGAGGAAAGATGTGAATGCTATCCAATTGCTGCCTAACTAACACTGCTGCACCTCAGGAACCCCGAAAAACACCGCCAAGGTGCCCCCTAGGTGCCCTCATCTTATGAGGGCTCATGGAGCTCCACTTCTACAAATACAAAAACCTCAGGAATTCCTAGAGGTTTAAATGGTGGGCGCGGTAGGGTTTGAACCTACGACCCCTACGATGTCACCGTAGTGCTCTTCCGCTGAGCTACGCGCCCCACCAACCGTGGCGACGGCCCCGCTCGGGGATCGGGACCGGGTTATACCTTATCGACCGCGCCCGGCCAAGGCCCGACGGCGCCGCGCCGCACGCGCCGGAACTAAAGCGCGCTGGCATTTTGGTTGAGCACATCGTTGACCTGGTCGACCAGCTCGCGCAGGTGGAAGGGCTTGGACAGCACCTTGGAGCCGCGCAGATCCTGGTCTTGGGCGCGCAGGGTGACGGCGGCAAAGCCGGTGATGAACATGACCCGAAGTTCGGGATGGCTGGCGCGCGCCCGGGTCGCCAACTGGAAGCCGTCCAGCGACGGCATCACCACGTCGGCGACCAGCAGGTCGAACTGCACCGCCTTGGAGGCGGCCAGCGCCTCCAAGCCGTCGCCGACGGCGAAGACCTCGTGCCCCGCGCGTTCCAGCGCCTTGGCGAGGAAGGTCCTCATGGTGGTGTCATCTTCGGCTAGAAGTATCCGGGCCATATCCCAACTTTCGCGCAAACACGCTCCCTGGCCCCGCTCGTGGCGGGTCCGGCTGTTAACCATGGCGGCATTTTCTTGCCAAAGGATAAAGCACTGGTAAATTTCGGTCAAAATTTGCCGATTTCGGGCCCCGGGCCGGGCCAGGGCCGGGCGCCGCGCTGGAACCGTGACTTAGGCCCGTCGATGGGCTAAACCTCAACCGTTATGGCGAGCCTGACGGAAATCCCCCATGCGCCCGATGCGCCTCCATCCCAAGCGGACCGGGTCTTCACCATCCAACGGCCGGTCGAGCGTACCCTGCCGGCGGTCTTCGCCTCGCCCCACAGCGGCACCGACTACACGCCCGAGTTCAAGGCGGCCTCGCGCCTCGACGACGTCACCCTGCGCAGATCCGAGGACAGTTTCGTCGACGAGATCTTCGCCGCCGCGCCGGAGATGGGCGCGCCCCTGATCAAGGCGCTGTTTCCGCGCGCCTATATGGACCCCAACCGAGAGCCCTTCGAACTCGACGCCGAAATGTTCTCCGACCCCCTGCCGTCCTTCGTCAACACCCATTCGCCGCGCATCGCCGCCGGCCTCGGCACCATCGCCCGGGTGGTGGCCAGCGGCGAGGAAATCTACCGCGACAAGCTGACCTTCGCCGAGGCCGCCGACCGCATCAACCGGCTGTATCGGCCCTACCATCGGGCGCTCCAGGCCTTGGTGGAGGAAACCCGCGATGCTTTCGGCTGGTGCCTTTTGGTCGATTGCCATTCGATGCCGTCGGTGGGCGGACCCATGGACCAGGACCCCGGCATGGCGCGGGTGGATTTCGTGCTGGGCGATTGTTTCGGGGCATCGTGCGACGGCGCCATCACCCGGCACGCGGAGCGCGTGCTCGCCGCCGCGGGCTACACCGTGACCCGCAACATTCCCTATTCCGGGGGCTATACCACCGTCCATTACGGCCGCCCCAGCGCCGGCATTCACGCCCTGCAGATCGAAATCAACCGCAGCCTCTACATGGACGAAAAATCGTTTACCCGCGGCCCGGGGCTCGGTGAACTCGCCCGATGCATGCGGGGCCTGGCCGGGTCCATCGCCGGGCTCGGCGATCTGCTCGCCGAAACCGGTTGACGGCTTCCGCGCGCCGCCTCTCTGCGCCGCCCTCGATCCCCGCCGAAACAGGAGACCCGCTAAAACGGGATAAAGGAGAAAAAAGGCCACGCCGAAGCGTGGCCGTTAAGTATAAGGGAGGAAACGCCCAAGAAGGGTGTACGACTTGGGCCCCTGATCGGAACCATGGTCGCGAAGCGAGATTCCCATGGGAAAATAGAAATGTCAAATGTTATATATAAGAGTTAACGGTATTTTACCGTTGGGCGGCTAGGGTTGGCCCGAAAGCTGCAGGAATCAAGGCATGAACCCCTTTCGCCCCCGCCGCGCCGCGACGCCGGTCATGCGCGCCCCGGCCGCCATTCTCGGCCTTATAAGCTGCATTTCGGCCCTGTCCCTGGCCCCCTCGGAGCCGCGGGCCGGTGCCTGGCGGACCGCCGATCCCATTGAAATTCAAGGGAGACTCTGCGCCAGGGCGATCGACAGCGCGGAGCGCACCTACCGCATTCCCAGCCAGCTGCTGGCCGCCATTTCGCTCGCCGTATCGGGCCGCTACAGCCTGGCGCGGCGGGCAACATTTGCCTGGCCCTGGACGGTTAGATCCGGCAAGTTCAGCCGTTTCCTGCCCAACCGCGCCGCAGCCATCGACACCGTCCGGCGGCTTCAGGCCAAGGGAATCCGCAATATCGACGTCGGCTGCATGCAGGTGAACCTGTCCTACCACCCCGATGCCTTCGCCGATCTTAGGGCCGCCTTCGACCCCGCCCACAACGTCTATTACGCGGCGCGTTTCCTCACCCGCCTGCAACGATCCAAGCGCTCCTGGTCCCAGGCCGTGGGCCTTTACCATTCGGCCAAGCCGGCCAAGAGCCTGCCCTACCGGCGGCGGGTCATGCGGCTCTGGAACTCCGAACGGCGCCGCGCCGCCAAGCAACGCCGCCGCCGCGTCATCGCCGCGTTCGAGGAACGCCGGCAAAGGCGGCTGGCGGCCCAGGCCCGCCGGCGCGCCGCGCTGGCCATGCGCCAACGCCGACGGCGCTAGAGCCGTTCAGAGCCGCCTATTGCCGTCCAGGGCGGCCCCATGGCCAGCCCGACGCCGATCAGCGCCATCAGCGCCAGCATCACGAAACCGCCGGTATAACCGATGCCCAGGGCGAGCAAAAGACCGAACAGCGCCGGCGCGAAGACGATGCCCCCGAAGGTGACGAACACCGCCCCGGCGGTCGCCAACCCGGCCTGGCCCGGCGGCGCGATCCGGGCGAATTCCGCCAATATGACGCCGTTCCAGCCGATCGCCGTGGCCCCGAACAGGACCGCCGTGGCGTAGAGCGCCAGCGGCGGCCAGCCGGGGGCGAACCCGGCCGTCACCAACGACACCCCCGACATGACGATGCCAAGCACGATCAACAGCCGGCGCGCGTCGATGAAGGTGCCCGAGGCCGCACCCCAAACGATGCGGCCCGCCACCCCGGCCAACTGGGCCGCCGCCAGCACCATGCCCGCGGCAACCAGGTCGAGGCCGACCACCTCGATCAGGTAGGTCACCAGGTAGGCGATCATCGTCATGCCCACCGCCGAAAACGAAAACGACAGCAACGCCATGCGCCGCAGCGTGGATTGGCCTAGAACCAGCCGGAGCGGCCCGAAGAAACCGCCCTGGAACCGCGCGCCGGGCGCGCGGTCGTGATCGAGCCGGCGGCGCAACGGCTGCAGGACGGGGATGGCCGCCAGACAGACCGCGGCGATGGCAATGGACGCGCCGCGCCAGCCCCACGCCAGCACCATGGGGGGCACCAACAGGCCGGCCAGCGCGCCGCCCAGGGGCACGCCGGTCTGCTTAATGGAGAACACGATGGGCATGAGCCGCGGCGGCGTGGTGCGGGCGAGGATATGGGAACTGGCCGGCGTCGTCGGGCCGTAGGCGAGCCCCATGCAGAGCGCGGCGGGCACCACCAGGGCCAGCACCCCCAAGGACAAGGTCGCCAGCGCCAGTGCCGCCGCCGCCAGGGCCGATTGGACCATGCGGATGGCGCCAAAGCGCCGCACCCCATGGCCCCCCAGGATGGCGCCGAACATGGCGGTGGAGAACACCGCCGACATGTAGAACCCGACCGTGCCCGGGTCTATGCCCAGGTCGCGGGCCAAGGGCACGGCGAACACCGGCACCGCGAAGCCGGCCGTGGTCACCAGGGTCTGGACCACGGTCATGGTGACCAGCGGCACCATCATGGCGCGGGCGCTGGGAGGGGCGGGGCTCGGGGTATTTTCCATGACCTCAAAGGCGGGATGGTCTAAACATTTGGCTATCGGGATCAACACGCACCCGCGGCGTCCGGCCCAACGGTGCCGGGGCCGCCCAAGGCGGGGAGAAGCTAGAGTAATGGCCGAAGCGCGGCAAGTACGGTATTCCTCCAGTGTCGAAATCGCCGGCGAACTCCTCGAGCTTGACGGCAAGACGGCGCTCGACGTGGGCTGCGGCGAAGGCCGTTTCACCTCCTTCCTCGCGGCGCGGGCCGCCCATGTGACCGGCATCGACATCAACCAGGACTCCCTCGACCAGGCAAAGGCCAAGGCCACCGAAGACGGCGCGCGGGTGACCTGGCGCAACGCCCGGGCCGAGGCCATGCCGTTCGACGATTCCAGCCTCGACGTGGTGGTGTTTTCCAACTCCCTTCATCACGTCGCCCCCGATTGCATGGATACCGCCATCGGCGAAGCGGGCCGGGTACTCAAGCCGGGGGGCGTGCTCTACGTCATGGAGCCGGTCGCCGCCGGTGCCTATTTCGAGGCGACGCGCATGGTCAATGACGAGCGCGAGGTGCGCGCCCGCGCCAAGGCCGCCATAGACGGCGCCGCGGCGAGGGGTTTCACGGCCGTAAGGGAGGTCACCTTTCACACCGAACGCGCCTTCCAATCATTCGATGAATTCGCCGACCAACAGAGCCGGCGCAGCGAGAAACGCAGGAAGATCATCGAAGCCGACCGCGCCGCAATCCGGAATTCCTTCATCAAAGCCGCGCGCAAGGACGGCGGTAAGCTCTGGTTCGACCAGATCTTCAGGGTCAATCTTCTCAGGAAAACGGCCTGAGGCGCGGGACTTCGGCGCCGGCGGTTGGCCATTAACCCTTCGTTACAATTTCCAGCGCATATTGCAGCGATCTGGGGTGCCTTCGGGCGCCCCATTTTGCGTTTTGAAGGAGCCCCGATGATGCCGTCGTCGCCCGACACCATCGTTATGATCGAGGACAGCCCCACCGAGGCGCGGCTCAATCTTTCGTATCTCCATGGCGAGAATTACCGGATCGTCCATGGAGCCACGGGCCGGGCCGGGCTTCGTCTGTTGGAGCGGGAACAGCCCGATGCGGTGTTGCTGGATCTCGGCCTGCCCGACATCGGCGGGCTCGATATCCTCCAATGGATCAGCGACCAGGGGCTCGAGACTTCGGTGATCGTCGTGACCGCCGCGGCCGGCATCGATACGGTGGTCAGCGCCATGCGCTTAGGCGCCTTCGACTACTTGGTGAAACCCTTCGGCGCCGACCGTCTCAGGATCACCTTGCGCAACGCGCTGGAACATCGGCACATGAACACATTGGTGGACAGCTATCGCGCCTCCTTCGAGGACGGCTTCCTCGGCTTGATCGGCACCTCGGCACCGATCCAGGCGGTCTACCGCACCATCGAGGCGGCGGCGTCATCCATGGCGACGGTGTTCATCACCGGCGAAAGCGGCACCGGCAAGGAGCTCTGCGCCGAGGCCGTCCACCGCGCGAGCCCCAGGTGCCAGGCGCCCTTCGTCCCCATCAATTGCGCCGCCATCCCCAAGGAGATCATGGAAAGTGAAATCTTCGGCCATGTGAAAGGCGCCTTCACCGGCGCCGCCAGCGACCGCAAGGGCGCCGCCGAGGTCGCCCATGGCGGCACCCTGTTCCTCGACGAGGTCTGCGACATGGATTTGGGGCTGCAAGCGAAGATGTTGCGCTTCGTCCATTCCAGGCGCTTCCAAAGGGTTGGCGAAAGCCGCGAACGCCAGGCCGATATCCGCTTCGTCTGCGCCACCAACAAGGATCCCGCCGCCATGGTCGCCCAGGGGCGCTTTCGCGAAGACCTCTATTACAGGCTCCACGTGATCCCTATTCATATGCCGCGCTTGGCCGATCGCGGCGATGACGCGCTCAAGATCGCACGCCACATTCTCGGCCTCACCGCCGACCAAGAAGGAAAGCGGTTTAGCGCGTTCTCCGCCGATGCCGAGGCCCTCATCGCCGACCAGCCCTGGCCGGGCAACGTGCGCCAACTCCAGAACGTTCTCAGGAAAGCCGTGGTGCTCCACGACGGCGAGCTGCTGAGCGCGGAGATGATCACTATCGACCCCCAGGCCACGTCGCCGATCCCCTTCGCGGCGCCTTCGCCGCGCCCGCCCGGCGCCCGGCACCCCGCCGCCCGGGACATTCGACCCTTGAGCGAAGTGGAACAGGCGGCCATCGAAGACGCCATCGCCGCCTGCGCCGGCAACGTCACGGCGGCGGCACGGCTGCTCGACATCAACCCCTCGACCGTCTACCGCAAACGCCAAGGCTGGGCCCGCGACGCGGCGCCACAGCCCGACCCGCCCCTGGCTAAAAAGAACCCTTGAACCCTACCTGCCAGCCGCCCGTCACCCAGCCGTCCGTCACCTGAACTAAAGGCGCAAATCGCG
>JAPUGG010000018.1 GCA_027292975.1 Alphaproteobacteria bacterium
GGGGGCGGTGCGGCGGACGGCAGCCGGGCGCGCCGGAATCCGCTCAGGCGATGGCCGAGGCGGCGGCCTCGGCGATCTCATCGAGGGCCGGCGCCGGCGCCGCTACCGGGTTGTACCAGGGCCGGTAATCGCCGGCGCGGATCTGGGTCAGGACGGCGCGGTGGTCCGGCGCCTCCGCCGATATGCGGCGCGCCCGCGCGGCCATCTTCTTTCTCGCCTCCAGGTAGTCTTCCACCGAAACCGCGGCCTCGCTGGGCAATTCCACATCGTCGTACCAACCCTTGCCCATGAGGATGTCGGCGTAGTTCCAGCTCTCGAACAGCGAGAAGACGTTGTTGCATTCGAGCGACCCGGGCAGTTTCACCTTCCACAGCTCGAGTCGGGATTTCAGCGAATCGGGGATCCGCGCTTGGTGCGCCGCCTCGATCCAGAATGGCGTGTCGGTGCGGTTAGAGGTCGCGTAATGGAAGACGATGAAATCGCGGATCTCGTCGTAAAGGTTATGGACCACCCGGTTGTAATGTTCGCCGAGGATGGGGTTGATGTCGCGGTCGGGGAAGAATTCGATCAACCAGCG
The DNA here is from genome assembly GCA_027292975.1 of Alphaproteobacteria bacterium. Taxonomy (GTDB): domain Bacteria; phylum Pseudomonadota; class Alphaproteobacteria; order SMXQ01; family SMXQ01; genus SMXQ01. The sequence goes on from JAPUGG010000018.1 coordinate 578, forward strand.
CAACGTCATCTGGGTGAAGTGGATGGAGGTGGATTCCAGGGGTTCGATGAAGCCCCCCGACAGCCCGATGGCGATGCAATTCTTGACCCAGGCGCGCCTAGAGCGGCCGATCCGCATGGTAATGACCCGGGGATCGGGGTGATCGTCGGGCAGATCCAGGTGGCGGCGGAGTTCGGTGATGGCCTGGTCGTCGCTGGCGAACGCCGAAGAGAAGACATAACCGGTGCCCAGCCGCGAATAAAGCGGCACCCGCCACGCCCAGCCGGCATCGAGCCCGGTCGAGGTGGTGTAGCTTTCGATCTTGTCGCTCTGGCCGTAGGGGATCTGCACCGCCAACGCCTTGTCGCAGAGCAGGTGCTCGGAATAGGGCTCGAACGGCTCGCCCAGGGCTTCGCTGATGATCAGGCCGCGGAAACCGGTGCAATCGAGCACCAGTTCGATGGGCCAGTCGCCGTGTTCCTTCAAGGTCAGCGACTCGACGTAACCGCGCTCGTCCAGGTTGACCGCGGTCACGTCGTCGCGCACGTGTTCGACCCCGAGATTGGTCGCGTATGTGGTCATGTAACCGGCGAACAGCGCCGCATCCATGTGATAGGCGTAGGGAAACAACCCGTCGTAATCCTTGCCCTCGAAAGGGCGCGGCGCCTGGCAGTTCTTGATGGCCGGGATGCCCGGGAACAGGGCCTCCTCGAAGGGCAGTTCGCCGCCCAATTTTCGCGCCTTGATGTAATGATTGGTGGCGTCGTAGCCGAACAGGTAGCCTTGGCGCGAAAACGGGTGCCAAAAGGTCAACGGGTCCCCGTCGGGTCCATGGTTCCAATTGTCGAACTTGACCGCGCATTTGAACGACCCGTTGCACTGTTTCAGGAAATCGCGTTCGTCCACGCCCAACTGCTGGAGCGTCTGGCCCATGGATACTGTGGTCGCCTCGCCGACGCCGATGGTGGGAATATTGGGCGATTCGATGACGGTAATGCGCACGTCGGGACCATCGCCCCGGCGGTTGAGCCCGGCATGAAGGATACCGGCCGCCAGCCAACCGGCGGTGCCGCCGCCGACGATGGTGACGTGTTGAACGCGATTACTCATGATGACCGGCCCCCTTGGCGCCCGCTGGCTTTGCCCCGCCCCTATTGGTTACGCCACCGCGCCACCGCCTGTCAATCGGCGGTGAAACGGGCCGTTCCCCGGGGTCCAGCCGCCGCCGGGTCGGCGGCACCGGGCGTCGATGCTTTGATCGGCCTGGTTGCACACCGGTACCGGAACGCGGTCAAAAAAGGTTGATCATCGCCCTTCCCGTCTCCGCCTTCCTGCCGATATGATCCGGAAGCTGGTTCCGTACGCCCGATGTTCGCCCGCCCCCTCAACCCGGAACGACCCCATGGCGAAAGTCTCCGACGTCAGCGCCCTGTGGCGCACCCTCAAGATCGTGAACTACCGCAATTACATGGCGGGAAATTTCTCCTCGCAGTTGGGCATGTGGGTGCAACGCATCGCCATTCAGTGGCTGACCTGGCAATTGACTCATTCGCCGACCTGGCTCGGCATCATCGCCTTCGCCGATTTCTTTCCCAATATCGTCATGGCGCCGCTCGCCGGCGCGCTGGCCGACCGTCTCAACTGGCTGCCGGCGATCCGCCTCTACATGTGGATATCGGGATTCATCTCCATGAGCCTGGCGGCGTTGGTCCTGAACGATGCCATGACCATGGAGCTGCTGCTGGCCCTGGTGGTGCTCAACGGGACCGCCATGGCCTTCAATTACCCGGTCCGCCTTTCGATTATCCACGCCATGGTTCCCCACGGGGCGCTGACCTCGGCGATCGGCATCAACGCCGTGGGCTTCAATATCGCCCGGATCGGCGGTCCGGCAGTGGCCGGTTTCATCATCCTGCAATGGGGGGTGGGACAGGCCTTCGCCTTCACCGCCCTGGCCGATGTCATGTTCGTCGTCGCGCTTTATACGATTTCGCTGGCACCTCGGGGGGAGACGCGCCAACGCCGCGCCCTGCGCTACATTCCGGGCGAGATCATGGACGGCTTCCGCTATGCGCGGTCCCACCCCGGAATCGGCCCGTTGCTGGTGATCTTGTTGGCGACCACGCTTTTTGCGCGCCCTGTCAACGACCTGTTCGCGGGCTTCGCCGATGACGTGTTCGGGCGCGGCGCCGAGGGCCTGGCCTGGTTGACAGGGATGCTCGGAGTCGGCGCCTTCATCGGCAGCATATTTTTGGCGCGGCGCGATGGCGTCCAAGGGCTGACCCGGATGCTGGTGGCGGCGGTGCTGGTCTTCGCCGTCGCCCTGATCGGCTTCACCGCCACCGATATCTTCTGGTTCGCCTGCCTCTGCACGGCGCTCGCCGGGCTTGCGGTGGTGGCCATCGGGGTCGCCGAGCAGACCCTTTTGCAGACCGCGGTGGACAGCGACATGCGGGGCCGCATCCTCTCCATATACACCTTGATCGCCCGCGGATTCCCCTCCATCGGGGCCCTGGTGATGGGATACATCGCCTCCTTCGTCGGCCTGCGCGCACCGGTCATGGGCGGCGCCGTGCTGTGCCTTGTCCTCTGGCTCTGGGCGCGCCGCCGCCAGGCGCGAATGGCCGCGATCCTGGAGGTCCCGCCCCAACAGAGCTGAGAGGCCCCACGGGCCGTGCGTGACCCGGGACTACCCGCCCGCGGTGATCCAGCCGCCGCCCAGAACCCGGGGCCCGTCGTAGAAGACGCAGGCCTGGCCGGGGGCGATGCCGAACTCGGGCGCGATGAGGCGGACGTCGACATTTCCCGCTTCCCGGCCCGGCGTGATCACCGCGGCCACCGGCTCGCGCGCCGAGCGCACCTTGACCGCGACCTCCCGGCCACGGGCTTCCAGCGCCTCCGCCGCCAGCCAGTTGACGCCCTTGAGCGCGATTTTGCCCCGCGCCAGGCCGGCCCGCGGGCCGACCATGACCCGGCGCGCCTCGGCGTCGATGCCGAGCACGTAGAGCGGCTCTTCGCACGCTTCCTTGCGCCCGCCGATGCCGAGCCCGCGGCGCTGGCCGATGGTGTAATGGATGATGCCGTCGTGGCGGCCGAGAACGGTGCCGGACTGGTCGACGATCTCGCCGGGATCGGCGGCGCCGGGGCGAAGCTTCTCGATCACGTCGGCGTAATTGCCGCTCGGCACGAAACAGATGTCTTGGCTGTCGGGCTTGGCGGCGACGGCAAGGCCGAATCGCTCGGCCAGCGCCCGGGTGGCGTCCTTGTCGGCCAGGGGGCCCAAGGGGAAACGGAGCATTTCCAGCTGGGACCGCGTGGTCGCGAAGAGGAAATAGCTCTGATCGCGCCTGGCATCGGCGGCGCGGTGAAGCTCCGGTCCGTCGGCCCCCATCTCGCGGCGGACGTAATGTCCGGTCGCCAGGCAATCGGCGCCGAGGTCGCGGGCGAGGCCCAAGAGGTCGCGGAACTTGACGGTCTGGTTGCAGGTGATGCAGGGGATCGGGGTCTCGCCGCGCAGGTAGGAATCGGCGAAATCCTCGATCACGTCGTCGCGGAACCGGCTCTGGTAGTCCAACACGTAATGGGCGATGCCGATTTTGGCGGCGACGTTGCGGGCATCGTGGATATCCTGACCGGCGCAGCATGCATTCTTGCGGCCAACGGCGGCGCCATGATCGTAAAGCTGGAGGGTGACGCCGATTACCTCATAGCCCTGGTCTGCCAACAACGCCGCCGTGGCCGAGGAATCCACCCCGCCCGACATCGCCACCACCACCTTAGTGTCGGCGGGGGCCTTGCCCGGGACCAGCGGCTGGGCCGCCTCCCGGGCCGTGCCCGATCGATCATGCACCGTCGCCATGGGGGCGTTTACCCTTCCATCATGTTGGTGGTTTCCGCCGGTAAGGTCACGGTCAGCCCGTCGAGCTTCTCGGCCATGATGATCTGGCAGCCGAGGCGGGAGGTCGCGGTCAATCCGAAGGCGAGATCGAGCATGAACTCTTCATCCTCGCTGGCGTCGGCCAGGCGCTCGAAGTCCACCGGCGCAACGATGACGTGACAGGTGGAGCAGGCCAGCGCCCCTTCGCAAGCGCCTTCGATATCGATGTCGTTGGCACGCGATATTTCGAGCACGGACACGCCCACCGGGGCGTCCACTTCCACTTTCGATCCGTCCACGTTGATGAAGGTCATTCTTGGCATACTTATGTGTTCCTGGTGACGTGGCACTGGGCCTCCGTCAGGCCGGTTGCGGTTCGACACCCAGAGCATTCCGGCCCAGCACAACGCGACATGCGGCGACGAAGGCGTCGATGTCTTGGGTGGTGGTGGCGTATCCGAGAGAGATGCGGATCGCCGAGGACGCGACGCTGGGCGCCAGGTCCATCGCCGCCAGCACGTGGGACGCCTCTACCTTGCCCGATGAGCAGGCCGAGCCGGCGCTGACGGCGAAACCTTCAAGGTCGAAGGCGATCACCAGGGTTTCCGCGGCAACCCCGGGAAAGGCGAGGCAGGAGGTATTGGCGAGCCGGGGAACCCGCCCGCCGACCACCACCGCGGCCGGGGTCGCGGCGCCGATGGCGGCCTCCAGACGGTCACGTAGGTCCCGCTGGCGTTCGATCTCGGTGCCATCCGTCACCTCGGCCAGGGCGGAAAGCGCCGCGCGGCCGAAACCGGCGATGCCGGGGAGGTTTTCGGTTCCCGCCCGGAGGCTGCGTTCCTGGCCGCCGCCGGCGATCAACGGGGCGAGGGCGATCTCGGCGCGCTTGACCAATACCCCGACGCCCTTGGGACCGCCCAGCTTGTGGGCGCTCAGGCTCATCAAATCGGCGCCCAACCGATCGAATTCGAGAGGGATTCGGCCGGCCGCCTGGACCGCGTCGATATGAACCAGGGCGCCGGCCCCCTTGGCGATCTCCACCACCTTATCGCTGGGTTGCAGCACGCCGGTTTCGTTGTTGGCCATCATCACCGTCACCAGCACCGGGCCGTCGGTGGATTCGGCCAGAAGCGCCTCGAGGGCGCCCAGGTCCACCACCCCATCGCCGTCCACCGGAACCAGCGCAAAGCCGCCCGGACGTTCTGCCGCGGGGCGCAGGATCGATGGATGCTCCATGGCCGAGGCCAGGATGCGGGCGGGTCTGGGCCCGGACAGCGCCAGGTTGTTGGCCTCGGAGCCGGAACCGGTAAACACCACGTTGGCGGGCGCCGTGCCGGCGAGGGCCGCGACCTGGGCACGGGCCTCCTCGAGGCAGGCCCGGGCCCGGCGCCCGGGCTGGTGCACCGAGGACGGATTTCCGGCAAGCGCCAATGCATCGGCCACCGCTTCGCCGACCTCTGGGCGGCTCGGCGCGGTGGCGTTGTAATCGAGATAATGGGACATGGTCACCATAAGCGCGTCGTCTCGGCGGGGCGCTGCCGGGTTGCGGCGCCCCCGGGCTGTCGCGGGAGCCGCCCCACGGTTAGCCGGCCGCCATGGCGGCTTTGCGGTAGATCACACCGGCAATGCCGAGAACCTGGCGTTCCGTCACGTCGGCAAGAGAGACCGAACTCAGGAACAGGTGAATATGATTGGACAGTTCCTCCCATAGGTCATGGGTAGTACACCGCCTCTTGGCGCCTTGGCAACTCATGGGGGACCCGGGCTGGCAGCGGGTGGCGCGGATCGGCTCGTCCACCGCTGCCACGATGTAGGAAATTCGGATCGCTTCGGCGGCGCGCGACAAGAGATAATCGCCGCCCGGCCCGCGTACCGACGCCACCAGGGCGCCGCGGCGCAGCTTGGCGAAGAGTTGCTCGAGATAGGACAGCGAGATCGATTGCCGATCGGCGATTTGGGCCAGTGTCAGCGGTTTGCCATCGCTATTGATGGCAAGGTCCACCATCGCCATGACCGCATAGCGGCCCTTGGTGGTGAGTTTCATGCCGGCCTCCAAAGACACCGCCGGTGCGCCAGGTTGCGTGGGTTCTTTCCCGCCACTCCACGTCCGCTGGGCATCAATTCTTGGGCCCGGCGGCGTCGGCGCGCTCCTCCACCGGCTGCTCAGGTGCCGCCGCACCTCTTTCCGCCTCTTCCAGGCGCTGTTCCAGGTCCTTGACTTGGGCCTGGATGCTGGTCACCTGATCGCATAGCCCGTCGATGGCCCGCGCCACGGGATCCGGCAGATCGGCGCTGGGCGTGCCATAGGCGCAAAATTCCTTGTCCGTG
>JAPUGG010000180.1 GCA_027292975.1 Alphaproteobacteria bacterium
CACCAGCCCGCGGGCCGCCGGGCTCACGGCCTCGAGGTCCTCGTCGTTGGCGCCGACGTTGCCGATATGGGGGAAGGTGAAGGTGATGATCTGGCCGGCATAGGACGGATCGGTGAGGATTTCCTGATAGCCGGTGATCGAGGTGTTGAAGCAGACCTCGCCCACTCTCTGGGCGGCGGCGCCGAGGCCCCGGCCCCAGAAAGTGGTGCCGTCGGCCAGCACCAGCGCCGCGTTGGCGCCCGCCGGCCGGATCGTGGCCGCGGCCCTGAGATTGGCGGAGACGGTCTTAGCCTGCGCGCCCGCGCGCGCGGGAACCATGCCCTCCTTGCGCGTCGCGCGCGCTTGGGAGGGCGTCTTTGCGGCTTTCGCCATGGGCGTTGGTCCCTTTTGGGGGCGTGAGGCGCGCCGGGCCACGACCGCGCCCGGGCCTAAATTCCTGGTGTGATAAGCCAACCCTGTGGCGTCGTCAAGGATTATGGTTCATAATTTATACTTAATAATCAAAGGTTTAAGAATTTTCTTGCCGTTGCCATTTTTGCCAAACTCCTGTAATGTCCCGCCTTTCCCACAGCCAATGGATGGGCCATGCTCCGCCAGGATATCAACGCGGCGTTGAAGACCGCCATGAAGGCCAAGGATCGGCGGGCGACATTGACGTTGCGCCTGATCTTAGCCGCATTAAACGACCGGGAGATCGCCGCCCGCGGCGAGGGCGACGACGACAGCGCCATTTCCGACGACGCCATCCTCGACATTCTGCAAAAGATGATCAAGCAACGCCACGAGTCCATCGCCCAATACGAAAAGGGCGACCGGCCCGATCTGGTCGCCCAGGAATCGGAAGAGATCGATATCATCACCCGCTTCCTGCCCAAGCAGATGGACGAGGCGGAAATCACCCACGCCATCGGCGCCGTGGTCGATGAATTGGACGCCACCACCATAAAAGACATGGGCCGAATCATGGGGGCCCTGAAGAAACGCTACGCCGGGCGCATGGATTTCTCCAAGGCGGCCCAGCGGGCCAAGGCGCGCCTCGGCGGATAGTGCACACGGCGCCCCGGGGCCGGAAATTTCGCACCCCCCGGCCCGGTTTTCCCCGTTGAATTTTTTTTTCCACAGGTGTGGCGATTGCCCCCGGGCCGTTCATCGCGTTATGCTGGTTCCGCATCCCCGGGAGGAGAGGCGGCAATCTGTAAACCTTGCGCAGGCGGTGCCGCGCCCCATGAGTTTTTCGACACCCCATGAGTTTTTCACAGCGGTTTTTGGATGAGATTCGTGCCCGCATCGGCTTGGCCGACCGCATCGCGCGGAAGGTGAAGCTGACCAAGCGGGGGCGCGAATTTTCCGGCCTTTGCCCGTTCCACAACGAAAAGACGCCCTCGTTCACCGTCAACGAGGACAAAGGCTTCTTCCATTGTTTCGGCTGCGGCGCGCATGGCGACGTGATCGGTTTCGTCATGCGCACGGAGAATTCTTCCTTCCCGGAGGTGGTCGAGCGTCTCGCCGAGGAAGCGGGGCTTGAGGTCCCGGTGAGCAGCCCCGAGGAGCGCCGCCGGGCCGAGCAGGCGGTCTCCCTTTACGGGGTAACGGAAAAGGCCTGCGCCTGGTTCGAGGCCACGCTCAAATCCCCCAGCGGGGCCGTGGCGCGCGATTATCTGGCGGGCCGCGGCCTGGACCAGGAGGCCATGGCGCGCTTCCGCATCGGTTACGCGCCGGATTCGCGGGGGCGCCTCAAGACCGCGCTCACCGGCGCCGGGGTCACCGAATCGCTGCTGGTCACGGCGGGCCTGCTGATCGTGCCCGAGGACGGGCGCGCCAGTTACGACCGCTTCCGCGGCCGGGTGATCTTTCCCATCTTCGACCGCCGCGGGCGCCCGGTCGCGTTCGGCGGGCGGATGCTCGGCGAGGGCACGCCGAAATACCTGAATTCTCCCGACACGCCCTTGTTCCAGAAAGGGCACCTTCTCTACGGCTGGTCCCATGCGCTGAAGGGCGCGCGCGAAACCGGGACCCTGGTGGTGTGCGAGGGCTACATGGACGTGATCGCGCTCATTCGCGCCGGCATTCCCGCCATGGCGCCGCTGGGCACGGCGATGACAGAGTCCCAGATCCTGGCGCTGTGGCGGGTGGTGCCCGAACCGGTGCTGTCGTTCGATGGCGACGCGGCCGGCGCCCGCGCGGCGATGCGGGCGGCCGAGCGCGCCCTGCCGCTGCTCAAGCCCGGATGCAGCTTCCGTATCCTAACCCTGCCGCGCGGCGAAGATCCCGACAGCCTGGTGCGCTCCCGCGGTGCGCGCGGCATGGAATCCCTGATGGTCAGCGCCCGCCCGCTGGCCGACGTGATTTGGGACATGGAGACCAGGGGCCGCGCCGTGGATACCCCGGAACGCCGGGCGGCGGTGGAAAAGGGACTGATGAACCGCGCCCGCGCCATCGCCGATAGACAGGTCCAGGACTACTACGTGCGCGATTTCCGCCGCCGCCTGCGCGAGGCCTTCGCCGATTTCAGCCCCGTCGCCGGCGCCCGCAGACGCGCCCCGGGGGCCGGCTTTGGCCTGGGCGGAACGCGCCGGCGCCTTGCCAGCGATCCCCTGATCGGCACCGAGGATGGCCTCGCCGAGGCTAGGGAGCGCGTACTGGTGACCACCGTCCTCAACCATCCGGACCTGCTCAACGATATCGCCGAGGAGTTCACCGGCGCCGAGATCGGCAGCCATGAATTGAACAGCCTGCGCCAGGCCATCCTCGACGCCGCCGCCGCCAGGGAAGGCCTGGATGCCGAAATCCTCGCCCGCGAGCTCGCCACCCTTGGATTCGGGCGTCTGGTCGAAGGTCTGGTGGGCCCCCGGGGCCGGGTGCTCGATTGGTTCGCGCGGCCCGATGCGGCGCGGGACGACGCGCTCACCGGGTTCCGCCACGCCCTGGAGCTCCACCACCG
>JAPUGG010000181.1 GCA_027292975.1 Alphaproteobacteria bacterium
AACGTGGTCATCATCACCGGCGCCGGCGGTTCCGGCGTGCTGCTGTCCGATGCCTGTTTCGATAACGGACTCTCCTTGATGAAATTCCCCCAAGACCTTGACGAGGCCTTCAAGAAGTTCATCCCGCCCTTCGGCGCCTCGGGCAACCCGGTCGACATCACCGGCGGCGAACCGCCCACCACCTATCAGAAGACCATCCGCCTGGGGCTGGAGGACGACCGTATCCATGCCCTGATCCTGGGCTACTGGCACACCATCATCACGCCGCCCATGGTGTTTGCCAAGCTGACCGCGGAGGTGGTGGAGGAGTGCCGGGCCAACGGCATCGTCAAGCCGATCGTGGCGTCCCTGGTGGGCGACACCGAGGTCGAGGAGGCCTCGGAATACCTATATGAGCGCGGCATCGTGGCTTATCCCTACACCACCGAGGTCCCGGTCGAGGTGTTGGGCGCGAAATACCGCTGGGCGCGGAGCGCGGGGCTTCTCTGAGAGCCCGGCGCCCCAGCCTGCCCCGGTCAAGGAAATCATTTGCAGCCAACCCCCATGTGTTAAAAATGGTGGATCGGCGACGGGCGGGCGGCATTGGGAAGGACATCACGGCAGATGGACGCCGAGGGCGACCAAGAACCAACCGAGGTCCGGTGCGATTACCCGAGCGAAAGCGTCGGCGCCGACAGTTCCATGACCGAGGAATACCGCGCCACGCTGTTGCGGCTGATGGCCAACCAGGCCTATGGCGAACGCCTCGCATCAACATCGTACGCGCCCTGGATCAATCGCGCGCCCGGCGTCGAGGAACGCCGCATCATGGCCGAAATCGTTGGCCAAGAGCTCGACCACTGGCGCATCGTCGTCGAGCTGATGGGCGGGTTGGGCGTGCCTTGGGACAAGGTCAGCGGTTACCAGAGTTTCCATCATTTCTATCCCCTGGCGCGCTGCTTCGTGCCGGTGTTGAGGTGGACCGATATCCTGATGTCGACCTTCCTGATCGACCGGGCGGCCTATTTCATGCTCGAGGACTACGCGCGCAGCAGCTACGCCCCTTGGGCCAAGGCCGTGCAGGCCGGCCTGGAAGAGGAGGAGCGGCACGGGCATTTCGGCATGGAATTCCTGTCGGGCCAAATGGCGAAGATCGGCGCGCGGCCGGTCCAGCGGGCGCTCAACAAATGGTGGCGCATCGCCTTGAATATGTACGGGCCGCCCAATAGCCGCCACCACGACACCTATCTGCGCTTGGGCCTCAAGTTCAGGTCCAACGAGGACCGCCGGCGAATCTTCATCGCCGACGGCGCCAAGAGGATCGGCGAGGTCGGCCTGAGCGTTCCCAAGCTGATCCACGATCGCTATCCCTATTTCTAGATTTCTGGCCTCCCGGCCAAACCCCTCCATTTGAGGGGATAGTGCGCCGCGCGCGGCGTCGCTAGACTGGGGCCATGACCACGGTGCTGCTCCTTTATTACGCGTTACTCGTGCTTTGGTTGCCGCTCTTGTGGCCGGCCTGCCGCACCAGCGGTGGGAAGCGCGTTTGGCTGCTCCTGGTCGCGGCGGCGGGGCTTCTTGCCACCCTCCATGAAATTCGCATGGTGTTCTGGACCACCGCGGCGATCCGCCTCGACATCTTCCTGATCACCCCAGCTTTGGGCGGGCTTTACGTTTCGGCGGCCGTGATCCTTTTACGGGCGGCGCGGCGCAAGGCGGCCGGCGCGCTCGCCCTCGTCCTCGCCCTGATCGGCGCCGGCATGGGTTACGAATGGGTCGCCGTGGGCAAGCAAAGCGCGTTAGTCATGGCGAATTTCCATACCCGCAACGCCCTCCTGTTCGAGGCCAAGTTCCGTAGTCGAGAGACCTATGAGGCCGTCTTTGGGCCGTTTACCGGCGTCGGGGCCGACACTTTTCCGGTCGGCCATTGGCAGGCCGAGGACGCCTCGCCCTACCGGCGTCTGATCGTCAACGCCCATGGCCGGATCCGGCTGTTCTATCCGTGCGGCGCCACCGAATGCGATTTCGGCTCCCGTGGATCGGCACTGCGGGGGACCGGGGACGGCGCCGCGAATCATTGGCGGGCGACGCTTAGGCCGCACGTCAGCGCGCCGTTGGAGCTACGCCTTTCCCGGGCCCCCTCGGGCGGGCTATCGCTTACGATCCGGGGGGTGATGGTGAAATTCTCCAAGGCGCCGCCGCCCATCGCGGCGCGCCGGGCGCGACGAACTTTGACCTACCTCGGGCGCTTCGCGGCGCTCCAATGCCGCGGCAATCACGCCAAGATCGACCAGCTCTGGCTGTGGCGCGACGATGGGGGGCTTCTCGCCGTCGGCATCTTTTCCGTGCTGCTCACTGGGCGGCGCGCCGATTTCGTCTCCCCGGAGGTGATGGGACGGGGGTCCAAGGACGGCGAGGGCTGGAAGTTTCAATGGCGGCGCAACGGCAAGTCCTGGAACGCCTCGGTCGCCATCGAGGGAAGCAGGGTCATCCTCACGCGCATGCGGAGCGGGCGGGCACCCGAGCGGACCGTGCTTGAAGCCAAGGCCATCTTCACCGACGAGGCGATCGGCCTCGCACCCTTGACGGCCAAAGAAGATTGGGTGCGCTGGTTCGCCGTCGTTTTCACCGGCCATTTCACCTCCGGTGACGTACCCGCCTGTTAGTGCACACTCGGTTCAAATGGTTCAATTCGGCCGGATAAAGCTCTCGCATCGGCCGTCACCCGCGGGACCGGCGGGACAGCCCGGTTCGAACCGGGCTTAGAACCGAATTTCCCGGGGCCTCGGTAAGCCGAGACCCCGCCATTTTAGAATCACGTGCGCCCTCGGCTAAAGCCGTAGAGCCGGGCCGGATTGTCCACCAGGATGGCCCGGCGGGTTGCCGCGTCCGGCACCATGACGCCCAGCTGGTCCAAACGGTCGCCCTGGTTGGGCGTGCGCCCGGGCGTGAAGGTGTTTCCATGGGGCCAGTCGGAGCCCCAGATGACGCGGTCCGGCGCCGCCTCTATCACCGCCTTGGCGAAGGGCACGACATCGGCGAAAGGGGGCCCGTCGGCGACCTGGGCCCGGGGCGCCGCGCTGATCTTGTCGACGCAGCAGATCTTGGTCCAGAAGCGCGCATCGGCCAACAGGTCCAGCAGCAGGCGAAAGGCCGGCTGGTCGAGCCCCTCGCGGGGATCGATCCGCGCCATGTGGTCGATCACCGTGGGGACCGGCAGCCCGCGGATGAAGTCTTCATGGGCCAGCAAGAACCGTGGCTCGATATGCAGCACCAGGGACCAATCCAGCCGGACGATGCGGTCGATCTGGCGCGCCATGGCGTCACGGCTTCCCGCCCGGTCCGACATCAGTGAAAAACGCCCGGCGCGGATGCCGGCCGCCTTCAGGGCCGCGAGGTCGGCATCGGTCATCTCCTGGTCGATACAAGCCACGCCCAAAAGCCTGCCGTCGGAACGCGCGATGGCGTCGACGATGGCGGCGTGATCGGTGCCGTGGACGGTCGGCTGGACGACCATGGCTCGCGCCAGCCCGGTAATTTCCTGGACCTTCCAGTAATGCTCGATGGGCGCGGCGGGCGGCTCGTAGCGCCTGGTGGCGGCATAGGGGAAGCGATCGGGCGGGCCGAAGACGTGGAAATGGCTGTCGCACGCCCCCGCCGGCAGGGTCCAGCCGGGTGGGCGCGTATTGGGGTCCGGCGGCAGGGCGACCGGCAGGGGTTCGCTTGGCGGCGGCATTACCGCCCTAACGCGCGGCTATCGGCGCCGGGGCCGGAACGGCGCCTAGCCGTCGCATCGGGGCGGC
>JAPUGG010000182.1 GCA_027292975.1 Alphaproteobacteria bacterium
CAGCGCCAGAGGCAACGCAATTCCCATCACCAGCGCATAATTTTGCTTGAAAAACCGTTTCATGATTCAGGCGATTTCATGGTTGGCCACCTTGGCAATGGTTGGAAATGCCCGCAGTCCCTGGCTGCGTCCACTTCCGCCCATAGGACCGTAAACCGGGATTTCCCCGATGTCTCCCCTTTGATTCTCGCCGTCATCGGATAACGCCACGCGATCGGCAATTCTTAGCCGGGGAGGCCGATCAAATTGATTCAATTCGGCCCCATAGTGCTCTAGAGTGCCACCTCCAAGCCCGACGACACCAACCGGCCCCATCCCGCGTCTCAATGCCCCTGACCCCAGAGCAAACAGCCGAGATCGAAGCCCAGCGGGCGGATTCCAGCGCCACCCGCCGGCCCACGGTCGCGGCCCTGGAGAAGGTCCTCTACCAGGCCCTGCCGGTGCTCGACCACGGCTTCATCCGGGTTATCGACTACCTCGGCGACGACGCGGCTATCATCCAGGCGGCACGGGTGTCCTACGGCAAGGGAACGCGCAAGCTCAGCACCGACCGCGGCCTGATCCGCTACTTGATGCGCCACCGCCACACCACGCCGTTCGAGATGTGCGAGATCAAGCTCCACGTCAAGCTGCCGATCTTCGTGGCCCGCCAGTGGATCCGCCACCGCACCGCCAACGTCAACGAATACTCGGCGCGCTATTCGCTCCTCGAGAACGAGTTCTACGTCCCCGACCGCGACTACCTCGACAGCCGCCGGGCCGAACGGCGCGCCGAACGCCAGCTCGAGCTATTCGACCGGCCGCCCCCGCTCCCGCCTGAACACCTCGCGGCCCAGTCCCGGGGCAACCGCCAGGGCCGCGGCGGCACGCTGAGGGGCGACGAGGCCGAGGAAGCGGTGCACATCATTCATAGCGAGAGCGAGCGGGCCCATACCCACTACGAGAAATTGCTCAACGAGAAGGTGTCCGGCGAGGTCATCGACCCGGACCGGCAGGGCCTGGCGCGGGAGCTGGCGCGCATGGTGCTCCCGGTCAACTTCTATACCCAGTGGTATTGGAAGATCGACCTTTACAACCTGCTCCATTTTCTCGGCCTGCGCACCGATGACCATGCCCAGTACGAGATTCGTGCCTACGCCAATCTCCTGTGCGAAATCGTCGAGAAATGGGTGCCGCTGGTGTGGGAGGCGTTCAACGACTTTCACCGGACCGGCGCCGACTTCTCGGGACCCGGGCTCGAGGCGTTGCGCGGGCTCCTCGACGATGCCAAGCTCGCCGACGCCGACAAGCTCGAGGAGCTGCGCAAGGGCACCGGCATGAGCCCGCGCGAATGGCGCGAGATGATGGAGGCGCTGGGGCGAGAGGACTGAACCGGGCCGCCGCCCGCCCGCGACCGGCGCGGCATCAAAGGTTCAACGGGTTCTGCTGGTTTGGTCCATCAAGCGCATCAAGGGATTGGCCGGGCCGTCCTTGGCGCGTCGTTCGGCGAGCAGGTGTTCGATGGTCGCCCATAGGGTGGTCACGGAAAGCGGCTTCGCCACATAGGCGTCGCAGCCGGTCGCCATGATCTGGTCCTTATAGAGCTTGGCGGGCAGGCTGGTCACGGCGACGATGGGAATGGCCCTAAGCGTCTCGTCATCCTTGATGATCTTGATCAGGTCGAGGCCGGAAATTTCCGGGACGACGATATCCATGACGATGAGGTCGGGCCGCGCCGTCTTAAGGCACTCAAGCGCCGCCGGCCCGGTCGCCGCGGTGAGCAGCGCATAACCCCGGGCGGTGAGGATTTCTTCGAACAGGGCCATGTTGAGCGCATCGTCCTCGATCACGAGGATGGTCGCCTGGGGCTTGCCCCCCCGCGTGCCGTCTGCGTCCTGCATCCTTTCCTCACCACCTTGAACCATGCCGAACCCGTGGGGCGCCATGACGGCGGCGTCGCTGTCAGCGCCGCGACGGATCCCAATTTTCGAAGGAAATGGCGGGCTTCGATGGGTCACCCCGCCGCGGGTTCGATTTGGCCTCGGCCCGGCGCGCCGCCAGTTCCTTCCAGGAGCTTCGGACCAGGATGGCGTCGACCAGGGCTTCCACTTCCTCGCGCGCGGAACCTGCCGTGGCGGCCGCGGGACCCAGCTCCGCGGAATCGAGCACCGTCAACCCCTTCAAGAACAATTCCCGGAAGATCACGCGTTCGTGGATGGATGGCAGGAAATGAAATCCCAGCCGCTCAGAGAGCTTGCGGAGAATGACCATGACCGAACGGTGGACCCGGGTCGGCACGTTGGGTAGCCGGTTGGTGATGATCAGCCAGTCGATGGGCGGCGCGCCCATGTCGGCCCGCCGTTCGGACATGAAGAGCACGAGTTCGCTGTAGGCGCTGGGCCCCGAAATCTGGCTCGCATCGTTATCCACCCTGACCAGGGCATCGAGGTCGAGAAAACTGGAATTCAAGGGCGTGATGAGGGTATCGGCGAGCACGTGCGCGGCCCGGGCGAGCACGTTGTCGCTGCCCGGCGTATCGACGACGATGAAATGGCGATCGCCGAGGCTCTCGAGCGCGGTCACCAGCTGCGCCAGTTTCTCGTCGACGGCCTCCGGGTCCATTTCGCTGTGCGGCAGCGAAATCTGGCGGTGCTCGGTAAACACCAACCGCGCCGCCTCCTGATCGGTCGGCGCATAGCGTTTGCGGTTCTCCACGAACCGGGAGAAGGTGCCCTGGCGGCCGTCGAGGTCGACGGTCCCCACCCGCAAGCCGGCGGCGGCCAGGCCCATGGCGAGATGGATGGCGACGGTGGATTTGCCCGAGCCGCCTTTTTCGTTGCCGAGAACGATCACCGGGGGGCGATCGTCCCTCAAGAGCCAAGAGTTGAGATACGGTTCCACGGCGTCGGCTCCCGCGCGGCCCGGTCAGTTGGGCCGGGACAGGCGGGGCCCCAGGTCCGGCGGCGGTGGCGCCGCTTGGTGGTCCGCCGCCTCACCCAAGGAGCGGCGAATGTCGTCCAGCAATTCGCTCTCGGCGCCCGCCGCCTTGGCCGGAGAAAAACGCGTGATCCAGCCGTTCCACTGATCCTTGTGGGCGAGGGCGAAGCGGTCGCAGGCCGCCATTTCATCGGGGCCCAGAACGAAGCGCAGCCACACCATGAAACGCATCGCCGCGGGCTGGGAGTCCTCTCCCAAAAGCGGGCCCCAGTTTGCCGCGCCGGCGCCGTCACGGGCATTTCCGGCCGCGGCGTCCGCGTCGGGGCGCGCCCGTCTTCCGGCGTCACGGATATTGGCGTTGCCGGCGCGGATCAGACCGTCGAGGTCCCATTCGTAGTCCATGATCCCGGCCTTGAGCTTGCCGCCCTTGCCCGGCCGTGGCGCGGACGGGGCGGGGCGGGATGCCGCCGCCGAAAGGCCAGGGGGACCGGTCGTCCTGGGTGATTCCGCGACCGCGGCGTAGCCCTCGATATAGCCCGCCGCGGCCAAGGCGGCGAGCGCGGCTTGGGCGCGTTGGGCGGGGAGACCGGTGGCGCCCATGATATCGGCGACGGTCGCGACCGGATCGGAACAAGCGGCGAGGTGGTTGAATAAGGCGATGGCCGCGCGCAGCGAATCCGCCGAGAGGACGCCGTCCCTGGCAATTAGGACAGGAAGCCTGCCCTTTCCTAGTCCGGAAGCGAATCGATAGCCCATTTGACCCATATTTAGTGGTCAACTAATTAACGCTATACAATATACAGGTATTTGCTACACTGCAAGCCGTCAGGGCAAGTTGCCGGGTCGAGGCCTGGGAAATAGTCGCTGTTTTCGTTCATCGCATGGGGCGAAACATGGGGCTGAACGTCCGCTGGGGTGCCCGATCCCGTCCCATGCTCTACGGAGTTTTCCTCGCTCGAGGGAAACGGAGACCGAGGGAGCGGATGAAACCATGAAACTCATTGCCATCGCCTCGCAAAAAGGCGGCAGCGGGAAGACCACTCTCGCCGCCCATCTCGCCGTGGAGGCGGAAAATGTCGGCGCCGGGCCGGTCATGCTGATCGATGCGGACCCCCAGCGGACGCTGGCCCAGTGGTGGGAGGATCGCAGCGCCGCCGGGACCTTCGTGCCGGGGCTTCTCAAAAGGACCGGTAAGGGGCGGGGCAATTCTAAGTTCAACCTTCTTGCCGACATGGAAAGCATGCGTGAATTCGGCGCCAATTTCGTCATCGTCGACACCCCGCCCGGGCTGACAACCGAGATTCAGGAAGCCGTCCGCTATGCCGACCTGGTGATCATCCCGGTGCGGCCGAGCCCGCACGACCTCAGGGCAAGCGCTGCCACCGTGGCCTTGGCCCGGACCTTCAGCAAGGATGTGATGTTCGTCCTCAGCGGGGCGACGGTGCGGACCCGGATCTGTGCCGATGCGATCCTGGCCCTGGCCCAACACGGTCCGGTGGCGCCGGTCATCGTTCACCAAAGGGTGGTCTTCGCCGGCGCCATGATCGACGGCGGAACGGCCATGGAAGTCCAGGCCAATTCCAAGGCCTCCCAGGAGATCGCCAGCCTTTGGCGGTTCCTGAGCGACCGCATGGAAGGCAAGGTCGAGCTCGCCCTACGCCGGGTGAGCTGAGGCCGGACGCCAAGGCGCCGCCTATTCCACCACGATCTTGGGGCCGCCGCGGCCCGCGCCCGCCTTTTCCACGCGTTCCCAGACCGCCCTGGCGATGGCGCGGAAACGTGCCGCGTGATCGGATTCGGGGTTCGACGCCACCACCGGCGTGCCGGCGTCCGACGTTTGCCGGATTTCGATGTCGAGCGGGATCTCGCCCAGGAACGGAACGCCCAACTGGGCGGCGCAGTCCCGTGCCCCGCCATGGCCGAAAATATGGGATTCCTCGCCGCAATGGGGGCAGGCGAAACTCGACATATTCTCGATGATGCCGAGCACCGGCACGTTCACCTTATTGAACATGGCAAGGCCCCGGCGGACATCGATCAGGGCGATATCCTGGGGGGTGGAAACGATGACCGCTCCGGCCAGCGGCACCCGTTGCGCCATGGTCAACTGGGCATCGCCGGTGCCGGGCGGCATGTCCACCACCACCACGTCGAGTGCGCCCCAGTTTACGTCCCGCATCATCTGCTCCAGCGCCCCCATCACCATGGGCCCGCGCCAGATCATGGGCGTGTCCTCCTCGATCAGGAAGCCGATGGACATGGCCTTGACGCCGTATTTTTCCAGGGGCTCCATGATCTTGCCGTCGGCCGACTGGGGCCGCGAAGTTATGCCCAGCATGCGCGGCAGCGACGGCCCGTAGATGTCGGCATCCAGGATCCCCGTGGCATGGCCCTCGGCGGCGAACGCCAGGGCCAGATTGGTGGCCACCGTCGACTTGCCCACGCCCCCCTTGCCGGACGCCACGGCGATGATGTGGGTGACATCGGGCAACAGGGCCTGGGCGTGTTGCCGGCCGCCCGGACCCGGCCCCCCCGGTCCCGGCCCGACCGCGGGGGATTGCGGGGCAGGGGGGGTTTGCGATGGGCCCGCCGCGGCCTCGGCGGTCAGCACAGCCGTCACCGAGACCACGCCGGGCAGCGCCATGACCTTATCCTCGGCCTCCTTGCGCAGTCCCTCGAGCGCCGGGCCGCGCGCGGCCTCGACCTCGATAGTAAAGCCCACGTTGCCGTCGCGCAGCACCAGGCCCTGCACCCGGCCCAGGGCGACGATGTCCTTGCCGTGATCCTGGTCCCGCACTTCCGCCAGCACCGCCAGCACCTGGTCCTCGGTCACCTGCGCCCGTTTGTCGTCCATCGGTCCCGCCTGCCGTATGTCGGTTGGATTTATCGGCATCTCGGCGGCCTAAGCCGCGTTGCGTCTCCCGCCAAGCTGCCGTATAACCCTGCATATAGTTGAGGCGGCCCTAATTGCAAAGGAAAGATCGGATTTTC
>JAPUGG010000183.1 GCA_027292975.1 Alphaproteobacteria bacterium
CCATCGTACTCCATGGTCAGCTTGTAGCGGGGCATGACGCCTTTTTAGCCGGGACGCCGCTCCTGATCGACCGCTTTGTCGGCAGGCGGCGACGTTTTCTCGGGCAGCCGGTCTCCGCAAGACCCATATTTTTTTAAGGCGGCAATGGCTGGAAGCACCGGCGGACTCCGTCCCCGCCGGATTGGACGCGAGCGGTGCCATGACCGAGCAGGCGGCCCGGTCAAGCGCGCCGAATTCATCATGTCCGGGATGAAACAGGGGATCGGCAGGATCCAGAAGATCGAGGATTCGGCCCCCATGCCGGCCGAGCTCGAAAGCGCCCCTTGGTATGAGTCAGTCTAGCCGGGTTCCCGCGGCCACCGGATAGCCGCGCAGGAACGCGTCGGCCTCGGCCGGCGCCCTGCCCCCCCGTTGCAGGCGCACCAGACGCAGCGCGCCGGAGCCGCAGGCCACCGTGAGGCGGCCGTCCACCACACGGCCCGGCGCCGCCGCCGCCGCGGTCTCGACAACCGCCGCCGCCAGCACCTTGATGCGCTCGCCGCCGTGCCGGAACCAGGTCCCGGGCCAGGGATTGAGCGCCCGCACCGCGCGTTCCAGATCGGCCGCCGGCCGGCGCCAGTCGAGGCGGCCCTCGTCCCGGTCCAGCCGGCGCGCATGGGTGACGCCGTCGGCGGGCTGGGGCGCCGGCCTGAGCCCGTCCCCGGACAGGCCGTCCAGGGCGGCGACGATCAGGCGCCCCCCCAACCGGGAAAGGGTATCGCCGAGGCCGGCGGCCGTGGCCTGGGCCGTGATGGGGACCCTCTCGGCGATCACGATGGGGCCGGTGTCCACGCCCTCGTCCATGCGCATGATGGTGACCCCGGTTTCGCCGTCGCCGGCCAGGATCGCCCGCTGGATGGGCGCCGCCCCGCGCCAGCGCGGCAGCAGCGAGGCGTGGACGGTGAGGCAGCCGAGCCGGGGCGCCGCCAGGATCGGTGCGGGCAGGATCAGGCCGTAGGCGGCGACGACGGCGGCGTCCGCGCCAAGCCCGGCGAAGGCTTCGTGCTCGCTCCCCTCTTTCAGGCCGGCCGGCGTGCGCACGGCCAGGCCCCTGGCCGCGGCGAAGGCGTGGACGGGGACGGGACGCTCCTTGTGTCCGCGCCCGGCCGGCCGGGGCGGCTGCGCGTAGACGCCGGCCACCTGGTGGCCCGCCTCCAGCAGGGCACCCAGGACGGGCACCGCGAAATCGGCGCTTCCCATGAACACCAGGCGCAGGCGGGGCATCGGATTTCCAGACCATCCGACCGGGACCGGGCGAACGGCCCCGGTGGCTCGTTGATGTGCAGGCCGGCCACACTGCCGGGGCCGTTTGCCGCCGTCAAGGGCGGGCCCTGGGTCGTGTATTCATAAACGAGAGTTGGGTCAGCGGCGGGGCGCCGATGTCGGCTTTAGAGCCAACACCGGACGTTCAGTAGACCCGCGCTGGATGTCCGCTCATAGCCAAAAGCGGACATAGCGATACCGTAGGGTAGGAGCCGTCCGTTAGATCATAAGCAGTCATTCCTTGAACGTGAACGGTGTGTCGGACGGCTTCGGAGGTGAAACTATTTCGATGACGGTGGGAACTGGGTTTGATCACCAAGAATTTGATGATTATCTGGGATATATTGAGTAAATAGACCGGTCCTGTCGTCAGGCATTTCCCATGGTACCTCTCACGGTTCCGCGGCTGATCATCCTGCTCGTTGGCATCGCCATCGTTAGCGCGCTTGCGCCGTTGGCCACGGGCGCCGCTCACAAGCGTGGCGACACCTTCAAGGATTGCGATCCCTGTCCCGAGATGGTGATCGTGCCGCCGGGAGGTTTCCGGATGGGTGATCTGCATGGAGCCGGTTATTTCTCCGAGAAGCCGATCCATGCCGTTCGCATTGACCATGCGTTCGCAGTCGGGAAATTCGAGGTCACCTTCGACGAATGGGCCGCTTGCGTGTCGGACGGTGGTTGCAACGGCTATCGGCCCGATGATCTGGGCTGGGGCCGCGGCGACCGCCCGGTGGTCCACGTGTCGTGGCACGATGCCAAGACCTACGTGAGGTGGTTGAGCCGCAAGACGGGAAAGACGTACCGGCTGTTGAGCGAAGCCGAGTGGGAATACGCGGCGCGCGCGGGTACCCGGACGATGTTTCCGTGGGGCAATTCGGTCGGCTCGGGGTATGCCAACTGTAACGGTTGCGGCAGCGCATGGGATGACGATTTGACGGCGCCCGTCGGCAGTTTCGCGCCGAACGGCTTCGGCCTTCACGACACGCATGGCAACGTATACGAATGGGTCGAGGATTGCTGGCACTCTGGTTACGAGGGCGCACCGAGCGATGGGAGTGCTTGGACGATCGGTGGGGTTTGTCAGGTTCGAATTTTGCGCGGGGGTTCTTACGACGACACACCAGTACTCATTCGATCCGCAAATCGGGATGGCAATCTCGCTAATGACCGCCACAACCTATTTAGCGGTATTCGCGTTGCCAGAGAGTTGTCACAACGTTGACGAGGGCAGCGTACCCGGCACAAATGTCCGCTTTGGGTCAAAAGCAGACGTTCTTTGCGGCTGCCAATTAGGTCCGCTTTGAGGGGTAGAGCGGACATTGCCGCTCTGAATGTCTGCTTCCGGGGGCAAAGCGGACGTATGGCGGGACCGGCGTTTTGGTCTGCTTTTAGCCATAAGCGGACCTAGATTAAATGATTTAATGGCGCCAGCCCCAGATACAGTTATATCGATTTGATCCGTGCCCCCCTCGTGGGCCCGGGCGGGGAAGGGCGAGGCGCCGGCGAAGCTGGACATCGCCGTTCGATGGTCGCCCCAAGAGTCACGGGGCGGCGCCGATGGCCGCTTCGGGTCCTTCCCGAAAAACCATACTATTTTGGAAAATAATCATTTGGGATCGGTAGAATGGGGAAAATCCCTCAGTATTCTCGAAAGCCGGGGCGAGATCGGGTAAATGGTAAAAACGTCAAAGAAGTCCGTGGAGAGCGATACCAAACGCAAGCGCGCCGATGAGGAACTGCGGCAAAGTCGGGAAACCCTGCAGGCGTTTGTCGACAGTCTGCCCGAGTTCGTCAGTCTCAAGGACGTGGAAGGGCGGTTCCTTTTCGTCAACAAACAGTTCGAAGCGTGGGTCGACATGGACCGCGAGGACATTGTCGGCAAGACCGTTCACGATATCTATCCGGCGGAGCAGGCAGCCAAGTTCGATACCCTGGACCGCAAGGCCTTAAGCAGTCGCTCCATATTGTCCCGGGAGGTGGATCTCTCATACCCGGATGGAAAAGTACGAACCGTTGTAAGTACCCGGTTTCCTCTAATTTCATCCACCGGTGAGTTAATGGGGTTGGGCACCACCAACTATGACCTCACCGAACTCAAACGTTCGCAGGCGGCACTTACCAAGAAAACGGAACTCGTCCAACTGCTCCGCCGTACGGCTCGCGATGCCAACAAGGCGAACAGCTTGGCGGACGCCATGCGAGACGCTCTTGGCGACGTCTGCGCTTATAACGGTTGGCCTATCGGACATGCCTATGTCCGCTCTTTGGATGATCCGAACGTATTGGTGCCGTCCGACATATGGTATCTGAAGGATACCCGCCGGTTCGACACGTTTAGAAAAATTACCGAGAAGACGACATTCGAGGCTGGGAGCGGCCTGCCCGGCCGTGTCATGGCAAGTGGCGAACCGACTTGGATCGTCGACGTCACCAAGGACCCCAATTTCCCGAGAGCCAAGCTGGCGGAGGACATTGGCGTCAAGGCTGGATTCGCCTGTCCGGTACTGGTCGGCCGAGAGGTGGTCGCCGTGTTGGAGTTCTTCGCTCCCGAAGCGGTTGAGCCGGATGAGGACCTGCTCGAGAGCTTGATCCAGGTTGGCATGCTGCTTGGCCGGGTCGCCGAACGCGAGCGCCTGGAGGAAGACCTCGCCGCAGAATCGAAGAAAATGCGGACCGTCCTGGAACACATGTCGGGTGGCATCTTCATGGTCGATGGGGACCTGAAGCTGCAACTCTTCAACGACAAGTTCTACAAATGGCACGGCATCCCGAAGAGATTGTCGAAGGAAGGCGCGTCGATTATCCCGGTGCTCGAGTATCGCGCCAAACGCGGCGACTACGGCGAGGGCGACCCGAAGAAGTTGCTCGAGAAACGGATCGCGGAGTACCGGGACGGCAAGGCGCGACGCGCGGACTATCCGGGGCCCGATGGGCGCATTCTCGAAACCACCCGCACGCCGATGGCCGGCGGCGGCATGGTCGGCGTGTTCACCGACATCACTGAGCGCAAACGGGCCGAAATGGAATTGCAAAAAGCCAAGGAGGAGGCGGAAGAGGCGAACCGGGCCAAGAGCATGTTCCTCGCCAACATGAGCCACGAATTGCGTACGCCGCTGAATGCCATCATCGGGTACAGCGAGCTTATGATGGAAACGGCCGAAGAGGAGGGAATGGGACAGTTCCTTAGTGATCTCGTCAATATCCAAACGTCCGGGAAGCATCTGCAAGCGCTCATCAACAACGTGCTGGATCTGTCGAAGATCGAGGCGGGGAAGATGGATATCTATCTTGAAACCTTCGAGTTGAAGGAGATCATTGACGAAATTGCGAGCACGGTCGCGCCGTTGGCCGAACAGCATTCCAATACCCTGAATGTCAACTGCCCCGACGACATCGGCCAAATGGTGAGCGACCTGACAAAGCTACGCCAGACGCTTTTCAACCTCCTTTCCAACGCCTTCAAGTTCACCAAGGACGGCACCATCACCCTCGACGTTTCGCGCGAAAAGGAGCCCGATGGTAGCCGCATCCGCTTTGCCGTCACCGATACTGGGATCGGCATGTCGGACGATGAGATCGAAACCGTATTCGACACCTTTACACAGGCTGATACCGGCACCTCGCGGGATTACGGCGGCACCGGGTTGGGCCTCGCCATTGTGCGCAACTTCTCACGGATGCTGGGCGGCAACGTTACGGTGACCAGCAAACCCGACGAGGGGTCGATTTTCATCGTTGAAATTCCCGCCGATGCCAAGGCGGCGGGTGTGGAATTGCTGGCCGGCGACACCAGTGAGCTTGTCCCGGTGGGTGTCACTGAAGGCTGGCCGAAGGTTCTGGTGATTGACGACGATCCGTTGGTCCGCGACCTTCTTCGCCGTTTTTTAGGCCGCCGAGGCTATGCGGCAACGACAGTAGAAAACGGCATAGAAGGACTTCGACTGGCCCGCGAAATCGCCCCCGACGCCATTACGCTGGACGTCATCATGCCGCAGATGGACGGTTGGGCCGTCCTGAAGGCGTTGAAGGATGATCCCGGCCTTGCCGACATTCCAGTGATCATGCTCACCATTATCGAGGAAAAAAGCCTGGGTTTTTCACTTGGCGCTGCG
>JAPUGG010000184.1 GCA_027292975.1 Alphaproteobacteria bacterium
GGCTGCCCCGGGCGGCCGTCCATTGCGTCGCGGATCTTCTAGAGATGGCCGAGATCAGGGTCTGGGAGGTGGCGACCTTCTACACCATGTACGATCTCGAGCCGGTGGGGCGCAGCTGCGTCAACGTTTGCACCACCACGCCCTGCTGGCTCCTCGGGTCGGCGGATATCATCGCCGCCTTGGAAGGGGCGCTGGGCATCGGCTTGGGCGAGACCAGCGCGGACGGCGCTTTCACCCTGCGTGAGGTGGAATGCCTGGGTGCTTGCGTCAACGCCCCGTTGCTGCAGATCGGCGACGATTATTACGAGGACCTGACGCCCGAAAGCGCGGTCGCCCTGATCGAGGCCGTCAAGGCCGGCGCGGCCCCCACGCCGGGGCCGCAATCGGCGCGCCGGAGCACGGAGCCGGTCTCCGGGGCCAAGGTTCTCCGGGGCCAAAGTTCTTCGGGAGAGGGCTGAGATGCTTGCCGACAAGGACCGCATCTTCACCAACCTCTATGGGTTCGAGGATTGGGGGCTTAACGGCGCCCGTGCCCGCGGCGACTGGGACGGGACCAAGGCCATCATGGCGAAGGGCGCGGCCTGGATTATCGAGGAGATCAAGGAATCGGGCCTGCGCGGACGAGGCGGCGCGGGCTTTCCGGCGGGGATGAAATGGTCCTTCATGCCCCAGGAATCCAAGGACGGACGGCCCAATTACCTGGTCATCAACGCCGACGAGGGCGAACCCGGCACCTGCAAGGACCGGGACATGATGCGCAACGACCCCCATAAGCTGGTGGAGGGGGCTTTGCTGGCCTCTTTCGCCATGAACGCCCATGTTTGCTATATCTACATCCGCGGCGAGTTTTATCGCGAGGCTTCAAACCTCCAGGCGGCCATCGACCAGGCCTACGCGGCCGGCCTGATCGGCCCCAACGCCTGCGGCTCGGGCTTCGATTTTGACCTTTACCTCCACCGCGGCGCCGGCGCCTATATCTGCGGCGAGGAAACGGCGCTGCTCGAAAGCCTCGAGGGCAAGAAGGGCCAGCCGCGCCTGAAGCCGCCGTTTCCGGCGGCCGCCGGACTCTACGGGTGCCCGACCACGGTCAACAACGTCGAGACCATCGCCGTGGTGCCGGCCATCCTGCGCCGCGGCGCCGCGTGGTTCGCCGGGCTGGGCCGGCCCAACAACACCGGCACCAAGGTGTTCTGCATCTCGGGGCACGTCGAGGAGCCCTGCAACGTCGAAGAAGAAATGGGCATCCCCTTGAAGGAGCTGCTGGAAAAGCATGCCGGCGGGGTGCGCGGCGGCTGGGACAATTTACTGGCGGTGATTCCGGGCGGCTCTTCGGTGCCGTTGATCCCCAAGTCGATCTGCGAAACCGTGCATATGGATTTCGACGCCCTGATTGAAGTGAAGTCGGGCCTGGGCACGGCGGCGGTCATCGTCATGGACAAGTCCACCGATATCATCGCCGCCATCGCCCGGCTGTCGAAATTCTACATGCATGAAAGCTGCGGCCAATGCACGCCCTGCCGGGAGGGCACCGGCTGGATGTGGCGGGTGATGGAACGCCTGGTTCAAGGCCGGGCGGAAATATCGGAGATCGACATGCTTCTGGAGGTGACCACCGAGATCGAGGGCCATACCATCTGCGCCCTGGGTGACGCGGCGGCCTGGCCGATCCAGGGCCTGATCCGGCATTTCAGGCCGGAGATCGAAAAGCGCATCGAGTCCACCCGGGCCGCCAATGGCGGCCGCGCGGCGTAGGCGGGGGCACCCAGGGGAAAAAATGGTCAAAGTCACCATCGACGGCACCGAGATCGAGGTAGAGCCCGGCATCACGGTGCTTCAGGCCTGCGAACAGGCGGGGGTCGAGATACCGCGCTTCTGTTACCACGACCGGCTGTCCATCGCCGGCAATTGCCGCATGTGCCTGGTCGAGGTCGCCCCCGGCCCGCCCAAGCCGGCGGCGTCGTGCGCCATGCCGGTGGGTGAGGGCATGGAGGTGAAGACCGATTCGGAAATGGTGCGCAAGGCCCGGCGCGGGGTGATGGAGATGCTTCTCATCAACCACCCGCTGGATTGCCCGATCTGCGACCAGGGGGGCGAATGCGATCTCCAGGACCAGGCGCTGTACTACGGCCTGGACCGCTCGCGGTTCGAGGAAAACAAGCGTGCCGTGCCCGACAAGGATTTCGGCCCGTTGATCAAGACCGAGATGACGCGCTGCATCCACTGCACCCGCTGCATCCGCTTCGCCACCGAAATCGCCGGCGTCGAAGAGCTGGGCGCGACCGGCCGCGGCGAGGACATGGAGATCGTCACCTATGTGGGCAAGGCGATCACCTCGGAAATGTCGGGCAACATGATCGACCTTTGCCCGGTGGGCGCGCTCACCTCCAAGCCTTTCGCCTTTACCGCCCGGTCCTGGGAATTGCGCAACGCCGAATCCGTGGACGTGCTGGATGCGGTGGGGTCCAACATCCGCGTCGATACCCTGGGCGCCGAGGTCAAGCGAATCCTGCCGCGCCTCAACGAGGACGTGAACGAGGAATGGATCTCCGACAAGACCCGCTTCGCCTATGACGGGCTCATGCGCCAGCGCCTGGACCGGCCCTATGTGCGCCGCGACGGCAAGCTCACCGCGGCCAGCTGGGACGACGCCTTCGCCGCCATCGCCGGGCGGATCAAAGGTCTCGAGCCCACCGCCGTCGCCGCCATCGCCGGCGACCTCGCCGATTGCGAATCCATGGCGGCGCTGAAGGACCTGATGGCGGCGCTGGGCTCGCCCCACATCGATTGCCGCCAGGACGGCGCCAAGATCGGCGGCGACGCGCGGGCCGCCTGGCTTTTCAATTCCACCATCGCCGGCATCGATACGGCCGATGCCTGCCTGATCATCGGCGCCAATCCACGCATGGAGGCCGCCATCATCAATACCCGTTTGCGCGGGCGTTGGACGGGCGGCGGATTCCCCATCGGCGTCATCGGCGAGGATGCCGATCTCACCTACCCAACCACCCATCTGGGACCCGGGCCGGAGACCCTTAGCGCCGTCGCCGAGGGCGGCGACGATTTTTGCGCGCGCCTTGAGGACGCGGAGAGGCCCATGGTGATCCTGGGGTCGGGCGCGGTGGCGCGCGAGGACGGGGCGGCGGTATTGGCCGCGGCCCGCGCGGTCGCCGAGCGCTTCGGGTGTGTCGGTGATGACTGGAACGGGTTCAACCTGCTGCAGCGCGCGGCGAGCCGGGTGGGGGGGTTGGAACTCGGGTTCCTGCCGGGCGACGGCGGCCGCGATGTCGCCGGCATCCTGGCCGGGGCCTGCTCGGGGGAGATCGGCCTGGTCTGGCTGTTGGGCGCCGACGAGATCGACATGACCGGCCTGGGCGATGCCTTGGTGGTCTACCAGGGCCACCACGGGGATGCCGGCGCCAATCGGGCCGACGTGATCCTGCCGGGCGCCGCCTACACCGAAAAGAACGCGACCTACGTCAATACCGAGGGCCGGGTGCAACGCGCCCGGGCCGCCCATTTCCCGCCCGGCGAGGCCAAGGAGGACTGGGCCATTATCCGCGCCTTCTCGGCCGCTTGCGGCAAGACCCTTCCCTATGATTCGCTCGACGCCTTGCGCGCCCGCATCCTCGAGGCCAACCCGGGTTTCGGCGAACCCGGCACCATCGTGCCGGCCCCGTGGGCGGAATTCGGCGTCGCCGGCGACATGGACCCGGCGCCCTTCGCCTCGCCCATCGATAATTTCTACATGACCGACCCCATAAGCCGGGCGTCGGTCACCATGGCGCGATGCACCGAAATGTTGGCCGGCGGCGGGGAGAATACGGGCACCGATGGCTGAGCTCTGGTCCATCTACCTCTGGCCCGGCGCCATTATCGTCGCCAAGATCGTCGCCATATTGGTGCCGCTGCTGCTGGCCGTGGCGTACTTGACCTTGGCCGAACGCAAGGTCATCGCCGCCATGCAGCTGCGCAAGGGGCCCAACGTGGTGGGGTGGTTCGGGCTGCTGCAGCCAGTTGCCGACGGGTTGAAGCTGTTCGTCAAGGAAACGGTGATCCCAACCGGGGCCAACAAGGTGGTGTTCGTGCTGGCCCCCATGGTGACCTTTGTCCTGGCCCTGGTGGCCTGGGCCGTCATTCCCTTCGATGAGGGCATGGTGTTGGCGGATATCAACGTCGGCGTGCTCTACCTTTTCGCCATCTCGTCCATGGGCGTTTACGGGGTCATCATGGCGGGCTGGGCATCCAACTCGAAATACGCCTTCCTGGGCGCCTTGCGCTCGGCCGCGCAGATGGTGTCCTACGAAATTTCCATGGGTTTCGTCATCGTCACGGTGCTTTTGTGCGTGGGATCGCTCAACCTCACCAAGGTGGTGATGGCGCAACAGAACGTGTGGTTCGCGGTACCGCTGCTTCCCATGTTCGTGATCTTCTTCGTCTCGACATTGGCCGAGACCAACCGCTCGCCGTTCGACCTGCCCGAGGCGGAAGCCGAGCTGGTGTCGGGCTATAACGTCGAATATTCGTCGATGACCTTCGCGCTCTTCTTCCTCGGCGAATACGCCAACATGATCCTGATGAGCGCGTTGACCACGATATTGTTCCTGGGCGGTTGGTTGGCGCCGTTCGGCTTCGCGCCCTTCACCTGGGTACCGGGGCCGATCTGGTTCGCGGCCAAGATCTCCTTCGTGTTGTTCCTATTCCTGTGGGTGCGGGCGACCTTCCCCCGCTATCGCTACGACCAGTTGATGCGGCTCGGTTGGAAGGTATTTCTCCCCCTTTCGTTGCTCTGGGTCGTGGTGACGGCAATCGCCCTGGTCGCATTCGGATGGGTGCCCCAATGAACCCAGGGTTGCCAGACATGGGAAGGGCTTGAGCGATGGGTAAGATCCTACACGGCGTGCGGGCGGTGGTTTTGGGCGAGCTCTTGTCGGGCATGTGGCTGACCCTCAAATATTTCTTCAAGCGCAAGGTCACCCTCAACTACCCCTATGAGAAGGGTATCCTTTCGCCGCGCTTCCGGGGGGAACACGCGCTCCGCCGTTATCCCAACGGCGAGGAACGCTGCATCGCCTGCAAGCTTTGCGAGGCGATCTGTCCGGCCCAGGCCATCACCATCGAGGCCGAGGCGGAGCTGGTCGGCGGCTACAACGTCGAATACTCGGCCATGGCCTTCGCCATGTTCTTCCTCGGCGAATACGCCAACATGATCCTGATGAGCGGGATGACGACGATCCTGTTCCTGGGCGGCTGGCTGCCGCCGTTCGATACCGTGCCCTTCACCTGGCTGCCGGGCATCGTCTGGTTCGCGCTCAAGGTCTCGGCGGTGCTGTTCTGTTTC
>JAPUGG010000185.1 GCA_027292975.1 Alphaproteobacteria bacterium
CGTCGAGCTCCGTTTCAGAGAGCGGCCGAGGATCTTCAAGGCGGCGCATGAACTTCTTGTGCCAACGCGCCACCAAGGGCGCGCCGTCGGCGATACGCCGGGCCGTGTCATAGGCCTCCTCGACGACCCTCCCGTCGGGGACCACACGGGTAACGAGTCCCAGCGAAGCCGCCTCCTCGGCGCCGAAGACGCGGCCCTCGAGAAGGATCGAATGGGTTGCCGCGCGGCCCACCAGCTTGATCAGAACTTCGATCTCCGGATAGGCCATCACCAGCCCGAGTTTGTTGATGGGAACCCCGAACCGGCTCGATTCCCCACAAATCCGGATATCGCAAAGGGCGGCGATCTCGAGGCCGCCGCCGACACAGATACCCTCGATCAGGGCAACCGTGGGGTGGCGGCACTGCTCCACGCTTTGCAACGCCCCATGAAGGATCTTTCCATAGGCCTTGGCCTGTTCCGGGTTGGAGCGCTCGTTTTCGAACTCCGAGATATCGTTTCCCGGGGAAAAGGACTTCGCCCCGGCGCCCCTGAGGACGACGCATCGCAGGTCATCGGCCACCGAAAGGTCTTCCATCGCGGCGCCCAGATGCGCCCACATCTGCCGGGTCATGGCGTTGAGCTTTTCCGGGCGATTGAGCACCACGGTAGCGATAACGCCGTCGCGCTCGATGAGAATATTTTTCGCCATGGAACCGCCTCCCCTTTCGTTCCACCTCAACGATAGAACAGTTCCACCAGTGACATGGGAATTGCCGGGATATAAGTGACCATCATGAGGACAACGAATAGAACCATGATGAAATTGATATTCACCTTGGTCACTTCCCAAATGTCGGCCTTGGCGATGGAACAGGCGGTGACCAGGACGCTGGCGACGGGAGGCGTCTGCTGGCCGATGCCGAGGTTGAGCGTCACGATCAGGCCGAAATGCACCGGGTCGATACCGTAGGCGTTGACCAGCGGGATGACTACCGGAACCACCAATATGATCGCCGCCGCCGAATGGAGGAACAGCCCAAGCACCAGGAACAGCACATTGAGCAGCCCCAGGACGACATATTTGTTCTCGGTGAAGCTGGTGATCTCGGCGGCGAGCTTCTGGGGAAGTTGCTGCTCGGTAAGAAAGACCCCCACCAAGGCCGAGGCCGCAACAAGAAGCATCACCACGGCGGTCTGGACGCCGCCTTCGATCATCGCCGTCCTCAACTGGCCCCAGTCGAGTTCGCGGTAAATCACCACACCGATGAACAACGCCGCCACCACCGCTAGACCGGCGCCTTCGGTGGCGGTAACGAGCCCGCCGAAGATGCCTCCCAGGATGATGACCGGCAGGAGGAAGGCCCATGCCGCCTCTTTGAGGGTCCGCCACACCTGTTGACCACGGAACAACTCCTCGACCGGATAGTTGTGACGCCGGGCAAGCCCATAGGAGACCAGCATCAGGCCCAAACCGCCAAGGATGCCGGGGATGATCCCGGCGACGAAGAGCTGGATCACCGATGTGTTCGCCATCACCGCGTAAATGATCATCGGAATGGACGGCGGGATGATCACCGCAAGGGTCGCCGAGGAAGACGTCACCGCGGCGGCGAAGGGCGCGGGATACCCCTTTTTCTTCATGGCCGGAATAAGGATCGAGCCGAGCGCGGCCACATCGGCCACCGCCGAGCCCGAGATCTCGGCAAAAAACATGGAGGTCACGATATTGACCATGGAAAGCCCGCCCTTGATGAAGCCCACCAAGGCCGAGGCGAAAGCGATCAGCCGCCGGGAGATGCCCGAGGTGTTCATGATCGCCCCGGCCATGATGAAAAGCGGTATGGCGAGAAGCGGGAAGTTGGTCGCGCCGTCGAACATCACGATGGCGACATTGGCCAGAATAGATGGGCCCGAAGCGATGACCATCGCCACCGTGCCGACCACCGCGAGGGCGATGGCGATGGGGACGTTCATCATGATGAGCGCCAGCAAGCCCAGGAACATCAACAGGATCGTCACGGGTCGATGGCCTCCGGTCCTTGTTCGGTCCTGATATCCTCCCGGGCCTCGCGGATGAGTTGGGGAAGGCTCAAGACCTCGGCGATGATGAACAGAACCGCCCCGATGGGGATCACCGACTGGGTGATCTGCGCGGAGACCTCGGGCAGGCTGACCAGGTAGGTCTGCTCAAGAATTTCAAGCACCACCCAGCCGGTCCACGCGAGAAGCACGAAAAAGCCGATGACGATCGCTTCGGCGAGGATGACAAGCGGAAGACGGATATTCGGCGGGCAAGCGTTCACCAGCCCTGGAAAGCCCAGGTGAGACCGTTTCAGCGCCGCCAATGCCGCGCCGTAGTAGGTCAGCCACGGGAGCAGGATGGAGGCGATCTCGTCGTACCAGACCAGCGAGCTCCCCATCTTCCGATAGATCACGGCGACGACAACGATGGTTGCCATGGAGGTCATCAGACCAATGGTGATGTATTCGAGCGCTCGTTCGAACCCGCTTCGCAGGGACTGCAGCACCGCAACTCCTTGACGCTGAGCAAAAATTCACCCGCCCCGCCCCACCGAGCGGGGACAGGGCGGGGTTGAAAGTGCGGTTTACTTACCCAAGGCCATGGCCCGATTAACCAGTTCCTTGCCACCGGGAACGGTGGATTTGAACTCGCTGTAAATGGCGCCGCTGGCCTTTACGAAGGCTTTCTTGTTGGCGGTGTTGACCTTCATGCCGCCTTTCTTGAGCTTGCTCAGCAGGTCGATTTCCATGGCTATCGCGGTCTTATATACGAAGGCCTGGGTTCCCTTGGCGATGTCCTGGAGTGCACGGCGGATATCGGCGGGCAGACGCGCCCACTTTTTCTTGCCGACCGTGACATAGGCGGGCGTATACACATGGCCCGTCAGCGACAGGTATTTTTGCACCTCGTTGAACTTGGCGCTGTAGATCTGGGCGAAGGGATTTTCCTGGCCATCGAACACACCCGTCTTCAAGGCCTGAAAGACCTCCTTGAACGAAAGCGGCGATGGGTTGGCCCCATAGGTCTTGAACATCTTCACCCGCCACTTGCCGCTCGGTGTCCGCAGCTTGATGTTTTTGAGATCGCTCGGTTTATCGATGGGCCGGATGTTGTTGGTGATGTGGCGGAAACCGTTTTCCCAGATGGCGAGGATCTTGTACCCCTTCTTCTCAACCAGGGGGGCCAGTTTCGCCCACACCAACTGCTGCTCGATCCGTCCCATGTGCGTCCGGTTCTTGACCAGATAAGGCATCTCGAACAGGCCGAACTGGTCGATGACCGACGACATGACCGTCGAGGGCAGGGCAAAGTCCACCGTGCCCGCCAGCAGTTTCTTGAGGAGGGTCTTGTCCTTGCCCAGTTGGCTCGAACCGAACACGTTAATTTTCACTTTGCCCTTGAGCTTGGAGTTGACGCGCTTGGCGTATTCGTCGGCGGAAGCCTGGAACAAGGAGCCGGGCGCGCCTACATGGCCGAACTTGAGCGTGATTTCAGCCTTGGCCGGCACGCTGACGGCAAAGACCATGGCGAAGGCCAGCGATCCCGCAAATAATCTTAGAATATCCATTGCCTTTGTTCTCCCTTGGTTGAAATCTGATGGGCGTGCCCGGACAGATCTTCCGCCGGGTTCCCATCGTGCAATTGGCGTCTTTCTTCATCGAAAGATCTCTTATGCGGAGGCGCGGGTGAGTTCACCGCCCCCCTGTTCGGTTGTAACGGATTGCATCATGAATTTCATCGCCGCTTCCACGCCTCCGATATTGTGGGGAACGTTTGCCAGACTTAACCCCATTTCGACTCCGGCAAGGGTTCCGGCCAACATGAGGTCGTTGAAAGCGCCGAGGTGGCCGATCCGGAATACCCGGCCTGCCAACTTTCCGAGCCCGTTGCCCAGGGACATGTTGTAACGCTCGAGGATGATTTTGCGGAAGGCGTCGGCGTCATGGCCCTCAGGCATCAGGACGGCAGTCAGGGAGTTGCTGTACTCCCGGTCGTCCCGCGGAATAATCTCCAGGCCCCATGCGCTGACGGCGCGGCGTGTCGCTTCGCCGTGCCGCGCATGGCGCATAAAAACGTTGTCCAGGCCCTCTTCGTCCAGCATCCGGAGGGACTCGCGGAGCCCGTACAAAAGGTTGGTGGCCGGCGTGTAGGGAAAAAACCCGGTTTCATTGGTCTTCAACATCTCATCCCATGACCAGTAGGCCTTGACGCAGGCGGCCGAATTGGAGGCGGCCAGCGCCTTTTCGCTGGCTGCATTGAAGGATAGTCCGGGCGGCAGCATCAAGCCCTTCTGGGAGCCGCCGACGGTGACGTCTACCCCCCATTGGTCATGGCGGTAGTCCATGGAGGCAAGCGATGAAATCGTATCCACCATGAACAACGCGGGGTGGCGGTTGGCATCGATCGCTTGGCGGATGTCCGCGATCCGTGAGGTTATGCCGGTGGATGTCTCATTGTGAACCACGCAGACCGCTTTGATCCGGTGGTTCTTGTCGTCCTCCAACTTCGCGCCAATTTCATCCGCGTCGGCGCCGCGCCGCCAGTCACCGGGGAGGAAGTCCACCTCCAGGCCCAGCCGCTCGGCAAGGGCGCGCCACAGGGTGGCGAAATGTCCTGTTTCGAACATGAGCACCCGGTCGCCCGGCGACAGGGTATTGACCAACGCGGCTTCCCAGGCCCCAGTGCCCGATGCGGGGTAGACGATTACGCGACCGGAGGTCTTGAATACCGATTTCAGCCCGTCCAAAACGTCGAACACCATGTCCTTGAAGTCCGGACCCCGGTGGTCGATTGTCGGTCGGTCGATGGCCCTGAGGATTCGGTCCGGCACATTGGTCGGGCCCGGAATTTGCAAGAAATGACGGCCACTCTGGAACGACATGGGTGACTCCTTCGTGTCCTCGGCGTCTCGCCGGCTGCGCCCCAAGGGAAAAGTCATGTTCCCGGCCTTGCCAGGTATCCAATGGCGTCGTGCCCGCGAATATTGGGTGGCAGTTTCCCGCAATTGACGAGGCCTTGCAAGGGAGACCAGCAAAGGTGGCGTTCGATCAATCGAGGGGCTTACCGACCACGCCGCGGGTGCTATAAACTCTACACCCGAGAGGATATGGGGCACATGCGGCCCTGCCTGCGTTCGAGAGCATGTCCCCAAACCCGTTTGACGGCACCCGTTCCATGACAGAACCTCGGCAAGACATCTCATCACGATCACGGTCGCGCGCATCGCAGGCGCCCTCCCGGATAGGCGATTCGAGCCTCGCCAAGCGTCTTAGCCGCGAGATCGAGGGCACCGTTCTGTTCGATCCCTTCAGCCGGGGGCGCTACAGCACCGACGCCTCGATCTATCAGATCGAACCCATCGGCGTCGTGGTGCCCCGGACCGAGGAAGACGTGATCCGCGTCATCCAGATTGCCGCCGAGGAACAAGTGCCGGTGCTGCCTCGTGGCGGCGGCACCTCCCAGTGCGGCCAGACCGTGGGCGATGCGTTGGTGGTCGATGTCTCCAAG
>JAPUGG010000186.1 GCA_027292975.1 Alphaproteobacteria bacterium
GGTGTGGCCCGTTTCCTCAAACCCGCCGATACCACCATCGACCTGCCCTCGGGCACCCTGTTTCCGACCCAACACCTGCGCGCCCTCATCGGTCCGGCCAGCTACGGCGAGAGCCGTTTCGCCCGCGTGGTGTTCGAGGGCGCCAGCCTGGAAGAACCCGAGGAAATCAACGCCATCATGGGCGAACTGGCGGCGCGCGAACGCCAGGCGCTGGCCCGCGCGGCGGGCCTCGACGACGTGCCGGCGTGGCGCGTGCGGCTCGCCTTCTTTCCCCTCACCAGCCGGGCCGCGGTGCCCGCGTTCGAGATCGACATCCACTACCGCGCCGACGGCATCGCCGGCGACATGCGCCAGGACTTCGGCGATTTCGCGCTCGACATGACGCCGGGCGAGATCGAAATCCTGGCCCCGCCCGAGTGTTGACCACCCCCGCCACGCCACGGCCCCGCCGGGTGCATCGCCCTTGGCCCGGCGGCGCGGCCCGGCCGCCCGGCGCCTGATCGTTTGGTCGTTTCCCGAGCCCGAATTGTCCGCTCTGCCGCAATACGTATTTGCCTGTACGGGCTAAAGGTGTATAGTAAATATACTATAATGGGATAGGACGGAGGCGGGCAGTGAATTGAAGCCGTTACGCTGGGTTGGCAGCAGTAAGAACGACTTGTGCGCGTTTCCCCGCAATGTTTGTCGGACCATGGGGTACGCTCTTCATTTTGCGCAGGCCGGCGACAAACACCCTTCGGCCAAACCGTTGAAAGGCTTTCGCGGGGCCGGCGTCCTCGAAGTTGTCGAAGACCACGACGGCAACGCCTACCGTGCCGTTTACACGGTCCGACTGGCCGGTGCCGTGTATGTTCTGCACGCCTTTCAGAAGAAATCGAAAAAGGGGGCCGCGACACCCAAGCGTGAACTGGACCTGATCAGGACGCGGCTGAAGTTGGCGGAGCAAGATTGCCGAAAGAAAGGAACGTCATGACCAAAATCACCGAAGGCAGCGGCAACGTCTTCAAGGACCTTGGGTTTCCTGATTCCGAGGAGATGCTTACCAAGGCGGAACTGACGCGCCAGATATATACCATCATCAAGGCGCGTGGCCTTACGCAAACGGCCGCGGCGAAGCTTCTCGGACTCAAGCAGCCCGATGTCTCCTCCCTTATGGGGGGCCGCTATTCGGGGTTTTCCACGGACCGTTTGATCCACCTGCTCACCGCCCTCGACCGGGACGTGGACATTGTCATCAAGCGCAAACCCCGTTCGCGCCGACAGGCAAAGGTGCGCGTGGTGGCGGCGTGATGCGCCTGCGCACAACACGGGTTCACCGCTCCGAGCGGGCCCGACATTTCGTGCGCTTCCGGTTGGCGTCGATGGAAAGAAACATCGAAGCGGGCAGGCGCCTGCCGGTTTTCGGGTGCCGCAATGTGCGCTTGACCACGAAGTCGAAAAGCAGGGGGTTGTACCCGTAGATGGCGTCCAGGGCCTCCTGCTCCGCCGCCGTGAGCATGTTCTTGCGCACCAGTTCGCTGGTCGGATTAAGGAAATACGCCGCCGGAAGCGGATAATCGCTGCCGTTGACCATGCGGCCGTTTAGCTCCGGATCCGCGATGATGTCCGCGAAGTACCCCAGGGAGCGCGCGTCCCTGATGGTCATTCCCGAGACATCGCCGAACAGGCAGCCGTTGTATTGGGGCGCGGCCATCATTTGCAGGAAAAGCGCGAAGTTCGATCTCTCGGCGCCGTTCTCGTCCGGGTTCTCGCCGTCGCGGCCGCTGTGCGCCATGATCAGGGTGAGGCCCAGATCGAGGGCGGGGCGATACAACAGCGGATTGCCGTACTTTTGATTCTCATCGAAGGCGCGCAGGGCCGATTCTTTCCCGGTGTGGGTGATCAGCACCATGTCCAGGCGCACCATCTCTTCGTAGAATTTTCCGTTCTTTGCCATGTTTGCCGGATCGATGTTCATGATGTTGGGCAGCCACTTGACGAACCGCACGCCGCGGCCGGCGAACCGTCTCAGTGCGTCGACGGCGTCCCTGCGGTACGGATGAACGGAGATCACGGGCACGAAGCGGGCGCTGCCCAGGCGTGAATTCAGGCACGCGGCCAGATCGACGACGTACCGGTTGGGCACATGAATATCGGTTTTCTCCCAGTTCGGCGTGCCGTCTTCCTCGTAATAGGCGTCCATGGCCAGCAGGTGGAATGTCCCCTTGCCGGGAAAGTGGCGAACGAGGTCCAGCAGGCGCCGCGCATATTGCGCGTTGGCCGCGCCGAGGTCTTCGATCCGGGCGGCGCTCATCAGCACCGACGTCTTGACCTTCCACACCGGATGCCGCCAGGTGAACCGCATGGGATTGATGTAAAGGCCCGATTCGTCCACCGTCCCATCTTCACAGAGGGCGCCGAGGCCCTGCGCCATGCCGAGACCGACGACGTGGGTGTGGTAATCCACGATCCGGTCCCGATCCAGGCCCGCTAAGGCCCGCGCGATGAGCGCTTTGGCATCGGGGCTCAGCGCGTCCATCATGTCTGCCGGCTCGCCCCGGAAATTGCCTCCCACGCGATCGTACAGCGCGTCGCAGCCGCTAACGGCGACCCATGCCGCCAGCACCAGAAACCGCCCCGGTCCCGAAATTTTCATCCTTTTGGCTCTTCCGAACCATGCTTGCGGGACGTTACGTTACCGCCCCGCCGGTGCCGCCCGGTCCGCCGCCTAGAACTTGTCGACCCGCAACTCCAGCGGCCCTTTGGCCTTGACCCATGCGTCAAGCCCGCCCCCCAGGTGGCGGACGTTCTCGATTCCGACCTCGCGCACGGCCTGCAGGGCGAGCGCCGAGCGTTCGCCGAAGGCGCAATAGAGAACCAGCTCCTTGCCCGTCCGGGCGGCCATTGCCGTGAGCAGGCCGCCCGGCTTGATGTACTCGTCCAGTTTCCCGTAGGGCACGTGCACCGAGCCGGGGATGACGCCGTCGCGGGCCCGTTCGCCGTCCTCGCGCAGGTCGACGAACACGGCGTCCGGAAACCGCGCAAAGGCCTCCGCCACGGACAGCGTCCCGGCCTTTACTTCCGGTTCCGTTTTTGCAAACCCGACCG
>JAPUGG010000187.1 GCA_027292975.1 Alphaproteobacteria bacterium
AAGTTGCTCACCATGGAGCCGACCAAATTAACCCAGGCCGACGCCGACGCGGTGTTTGCCGCGGGCTGGGACGAGGTGGCGCTCCATCATGCCATCGCCGTGGCCGCGCGCTACAACCTGGTCAATCGCCTGATCCACGGCCATGGGGTCGAAGCCAACCCCGACACCTTCAAGGAACGGGGGGAGCGCATCGCCGCCAAGACCGCCGACGATTGGAAAGACAACGAAACCTATCTGGCCGAGGATCGGGCCCGGCGTTAGGGCGCGGTCCGGCGCGCGCCCGGTGCCAGGGATGCGATGATCACGCTCTATCACGGGCTGGCCTCGACGTGCTCCAAGAAGGTGCGCTTGGCACTCTATGAAAAGGGACTCGAATTCGAGAGCCGGCTGGTCAATCTGCAGGCCTTCGAGCAGCACGACCCCGCATACCTCAAGCTCAACCCCAATGGCGTGGTGCCGACCCTGGTTCATGACGGCCGCGCCCTGATCGAATCCACCATCATCATCGAATACATCGACGAGGCCTGGTTGGAACCCGCCTTGAGCCCGCCCGACCCCCATGGGCGCGCGGCCATGCGCATCTGGACCAAATGGTCCGACGAGCACGCCTACCAGGCGGTCTACGTGCCCACCTGGGACCGGGTCAGCCGGCCGGTGGCAAGCAAGTGGTCCGACGATGAATTGGACCGGCGCCTGGCCCGGGTGCCGACCGCCGAGCGGCGCGAGCGCTGGCGGGCGGCCGCAAGGGAAGGATTTTCCGAGGACGAGTTCTGGGCGGCCGCCGCGGAAATGCACCTGACGCTCGGCAAGCTCGATGACGCATTGGCCGGCGGCGGGCCCTGGCTGCTCGGCGGGTTCTATTCCCTCGCCGATATCGCCATGGTGCCGTTCGTGGATCGCATCATCGATCTCGAGCCCGATATGGTGGCCGGCGGCGCCTACGGCGCCGTCACCGATTGGCTGGCGCGCTACCGGGACCGGCCCGCCTTCGAGGCGGCTTTCTTCTTCGAGGGCAAGGATTGCCGCCTCGCCGCCATCCGCCGGGCGCTCGGCATCGCGTGAACGCGGGCGTGGGGGGCCATTTGGCGGTGACCAAAGGGCGGCCCCGGGATCGGCGGTCCCGGATGGTAGAAACGCTCTTGGAATCCTTCGAGCGAAGGGGAAACCAGGACTGACACCGAGGGGGCTCCGGCCCCCCTTCTTTTTGTGTCTCTGCGCGAGCGTGGAGATGTCTTGCCATTTTCAGTAGCGGGGGCGTAGGCTATCAAATACAGGCAATCGCTGACTGGGAGGAAGCAATGAAATCCTCAAACCAGTGCGTATTTGTCAGCAAACTATTTTTCCGGCTTCTTGGAACTGCCACCCTGGTTCTGATGGTTGGCGGCTTATTCCACACTCGCTCTGCATCTGCGGCGTCCGGCGGCATATATACTGAGAATTATGTCTTTGAAAATCAGTTAGGTAGAACGATCGTTCCCTTGCCTGACGGTGTGTGGCACAAGGTTCATGAGGAAGTGCAGCACCAGGATTCGGGAAGTGGAGATTTCGTTTCGGGTGTTCTATTCCAAATAATCTATTTGGTTCAATTAGACGGCACGAAAGTTTCCGGCATCATCCGGATCGTGACCAACAAGGAAGTCCATGGTGGGGGTTGGTGGAAACCATCCAGTCTTTGTTATCGCAAGAAATGGAAATACATAAAGCAAGAATCGATTTTGAACAGAAACGTCTTCTGTTGGGGCGTCAGAAACATCAGGTTTCGCACAAATCCTAGGGAGGATACTCCGTGGGAACGTACAGTAAAAAAAATCCGTGAGGCAGGTTGGTCCCCCCCCTTGGGATAAGGGGAACTCTCGCTAAATATGCTCGTTCAGACAGTGATAAACTCCTTGATGTCGGTTATTTTTTCTTTCTCACTGCCCGCATGTCCTGGCTGGCTGCTCGAAACTGGCTTTACGATCTCAAACCACGCATCCAAGTTGGTTTCCAAGGCAAATCCCTAACTCCGCCCAAGGGGCCCG
Source organism: Alphaproteobacteria bacterium (assembly GCA_027292975.1). Taxonomy (GTDB): domain Bacteria; phylum Pseudomonadota; class Alphaproteobacteria; order SMXQ01; family SMXQ01; genus SMXQ01. The sequence goes on from JAPUGG010000187.1 coordinate 2,022, forward strand.
TAGTCGTGGCGGGGTCGATGCTGAACAAGGGCGCTCAAATCAAGACGAGTTTGGCGGAGGAGCAACGCAGGCTTTCGCGAAGCGAAGTGCGTTCACTTCTTTTGGGCAATACAGAGGTTGGGGTGCTCAGGCGGCCTTCCCGGCCCGAGGTAGAAGGCGATGCGGGTCAGACCTACAAGGCATATTACCAAGACAATAATACCGTCTGGTACAAGCTCGACGCTGCCGACGACATTAAACGCTGGGATTGGAAAATCTTGAAAACGGGCGTCGTTTGCAGAGGCCCGGATATGGGCGGTCAGGCTTGGTGCCGCGCCATCGAGCCGGACGGAGCTGGGCGATACAAGGCAGTTGGTTTCCGGACCGGAAACTTGCGTTACCAGTTCCGTGTCGAAAAGGGCTTATTTGGATTGCCCAAACATTTACTTAAGTAATCCGATTCCTGTGAAGGGGAATTCCGGTTCACTCGATGCCGAGCGCCTGGCGGATGGCGGCGAGGCGGCAATCCTTGCCCTCGAAGAAGAAAGCCGCCTCGATGCCCATGGGCATCGCGTGAACGGAACGCGTGCCCTGGCGCCGGACGGGGCCCCGGCCTAGGCCAGCGCGTTGATCCCGATATAAACGCCAAGCACCAACAATGCCCCAAGCAGGATGCGGCGGAAATAGACCTCTGGGATGCGCCGGCGCAATCTTAGGCCGGCGAAAAGGCCGAGGAAGGCCGGGATCATCGCGGCGAGGGAGGCGATACCGAGGTCCCTGGTCAGCAACCCGTTGTCGGCGAGCCCGAGCCCAAGGGTGATGGTGGAGGTGAGAAACACGATGCCCATGGCCTGGATCAAGCGGTCTCGGGGAAACCCCAGGGCCTGGACATAGGCGATCCCGGGAAACGTAAAAGAGCCCGTCAACCCGGTAAAGAAACCGGTTATGGCACCGATGGGCGGCGACAGCCAGGGCTCCCAGGCCTGGGGCACCCTGATTTGCGGCGAGGCCAATGCGGTGACGGCATAGATCGACAGCAGCAGGCCGAGGAGGCCCGCAAGCAGCCGGCCATCGGATTGCGCGAGCAGACCGGTGCCGAACCAGATGCCGACGCATGCAAAGGCCAGGAGGGTCCACAGCCGGCGCCCGATGGCAAGCAGCGCACCGCCGGCGAGCGCCTGCCAAAGATTGGTGGCCAGGGACGGGAACACGATCAGCACGATGGCATCCTTGAGGCCTAAGAAGACCGTGAGCAATCCCAGGGCTACGGCAGGCAGCCCAAGGCCGACGACCCCCTTCACGAGGCCTCCGAGGAGGAAGACCGCCGCGATCAGGGCGAGGGTTTCCGGTTGCAAGGGGTCGATCATGGTCCGTACTCATCAATAAGGCCGCCGCGAACCACAGGAATTAGCGGCAGATCGCCCGGTTGGCAATTATCATCGTCCCCTCCCCGCCGCAATTTTTGCCGGAGCCCCCCCCGGGAACCTCGGGCGCGGCCAACTCACCAAAATCAGGCCATCGGATGACTGCGGCAGGGATGCCGTTCTCCTGGCGGTGAAACTATGGTACGATTTCGCTGAATTTGGGGGGTATCCGGCGAGTGTCGATTCCGCTAATGGATGCCCAAATATCGACGAAGGAGGAATCACTATGGCGGACTTCAGGCCGGTAGCGAAGGCCTCTGAGATCCCACCTGGCGAAATGAAGCTGGTCGAATTCGAGGGTGAGGAGGTGGTCATCGCCAACGTCGACGGCAGCTTTTTCGCCTTCGGCAACAAATGTACCCATGTGGGAGGGCCTCTCGTCGAAGGCAATCTCGACGGTGACACCGTAACCTGTCCGTGGCATTCCACGATATACGACGTCAAATCCGGAGAGGCC